>NZ_PJIW01000009.1:0-194024 GCF_002929755.1 Arthrobacter sp. 4R501
TTGACCAGGTTCTTGAGCTGGACATACTCCGGACCCATCTGGACCTTCGCCTTGATCCACTCCGGCTTCCGCTCCACAGGTACTGCAGAGTTGCGCTGCTCAACACGCAGCAGCTTCCGGCCTTCT
The DNA here is from genome assembly GCF_002929755.1 of Arthrobacter sp. 4R501. Classification (NCBI taxonomy): domain Bacteria; kingdom Bacillati; phylum Actinomycetota; class Actinomycetes; order Micrococcales; family Micrococcaceae; genus Arthrobacter; species Arthrobacter sp. 4R501. Next base: position 127 of record NZ_PJIW01000009.1, read on the forward strand.
GGTGCCAGTGTCACAGGAGTGCTCCCTCAGGGCTTGAAACGAGTGCTTCTTCGTGCTTGCGAAATTCTTCCACGAACCGGTCCGCGATATCGCCCGGGGCGATGTTCCTGCCGGTTTCGATGGACATTGTGGTGACGCTGGCGTCGGTGATGCCACAGGCGATGATCTGGGCATAAGGCGCCAGATCATTGTTGCAGTTAATGGCGACGCCGTGCATTGTGACCCCGTCCAGGACCCGGATGCCGATTGCTGCAATCTTCCGGTCCGGGCCCTTGCTGTCAGCCGTGATCCACACGCCGGCGCGTCCCTTGATGCGCTCTGCGTTGATGCCATAGTCAGCCATGACCGCGATCATGACGGCTTCGAGCCGCTCAACGTAGTCTCGGATGCCTGACCGGTTCTTCAGCTTGAGGATCGGATACGCGATCAGCTGGCCGGGGCCATGCCAGGTCAGCTTTCCGCCGCGGTCCACCGCAACGACGGGCGTGCCGTCCAACGGGCGCTCGTGCTCTTCCGTGAGCTTGCCCGCTGTATAGACGGCCGCATGTTCAAGGATGAGGACAGTGCTGGGCGCTTCGGCTGTGACGACCTTGCTGTGGATCCCGCGCTGCAGATCCCAGCCGCGCGTGTAGTCAACGAAGTCCGGGGCGAGACCCACCTGTGAAAACTCAAGAGTCATGCCGTCAAGCTTAGACCCCGATCCGCGACGGGTCCGGATATAGTGTCGGACCTCTCATGCACTGACTCGTGCTTTGTCGGATCCAGTGGGCCTGTGGATAACTTCTGCAGGCATTCCCGGATTCCGCTAGACATGAGTCATGGATGATTTCAATGCCCCGGTGGTTCCCGGCTTCCTGGTGGGCCGCGTGTTGGGCCGCGGCGGAAGTTCAACCGTGTGGCTGGTTACGGAAGCAAGGTCCGGCCGCGAGTTTGCGCTGAAATGCCTCGGTGCAGAGCACAGCGGCTCGACCGGTCCCGGCGAAGGCAGGGAAACCGGGGCCGATGCCGAGGAGGCCATCCGCCGTGAAATCCGCATTCTTTCTGTCCTTGACCACCAGCACCTCATCAAAGCCCACGACGCCCTCCGTCTTCGCGAGCCGGCGGGATCAGCAGTGACGGCCGGAGGGACAATAGGGCTGCTGCTGGATTACGCGCCCGGCGGTTCCCTCGGAGAGCTGGTCGGAAGCAGGGCCGAGCTCACCATCGGGGAGACGGTCACCGTGCTCACCCCTATTGCCCAGGTACTTGGCTACCTGCACGGCAAGGGGTTCACCCACGGTGACGTATCGCCCGGGAACGTCCTCTTTACAGGCCATGGCAAGCCAATGCTGTCCGACGTCGGGATCGCCAGAATGGTGGGTGATGTTTCGGCAGTGCCGGACCATGGCACCCCGGGGTTCATGGATCCGGCACCGGTGGACGCCGTGAGGGCGGGGCTGCAGCCGGAACGCGACGTTTACTCCGTGGCGGCGCTGGGGTGGTACTGCCTTACGGGCCAGCCGCCGCGCCGTACCGCCGACCGTCCGCCTCTCTCCCTTCTGCTCCCTGACGTTCCAGCCGAGCTGGCCGCGGCCCTGGAGGCTGGCCTTCATGAGGACCGTCGGCTCCGGCCCACGGCTGTTGAGCTGGCGACGGCGGTCTACCGCAGTGCCCCACCGTTGCCGGTGGACCTCGCCTCCTCCGTCCACGCCACGGTTATCCCGCAGCTCCTGACGCGGCGCCCCGTCCCGGAACATCCCGGCGGCGCGCTCCGGAATGGTCTCCGGGCCTGGCGGCGCCGGATCTCGACGTCGCGTTGGTCCGGGCTGGTGGGGGTGCGGCAGGTCCTTCCGTTCCCGGCCGGGGACGAAAGGGAGACGCCAGTGGTTGGCGCCCTAATGCTCGACGAACGAATGCTCCGCGATCCAGAGGCGAAGGCACTTGGGGCCGGCCGCGTCGCCGCAATGGTCCAGGCCGTCGACGGGGAAAAGCCGGCGCCGCGCGGCCGGCATGCCGTGGAACCTGGCCCGAAGGATCACGAACAAAACCCCGGGGCGAAGCGTCGCACGGTGGCGGCTCAAAAAGTGGTGGATCCCGGCCCGAACGATGAAGAACAGATCCCCGGGGCGAAGCGTCGGACGGTGGCGTCGCAGACGGTGGTGGGCCCCGGACCAAACCGGCGCGGCGGGCGTGTGGGGATGGCCGGACGCAATCGGGGCACGGTGCTGCTGGCGGTGGGAGCCGGTGCCGTCGTGGCGGGAGCCATCTGCGCCGCTGGAGCCTTTGGGCCGGAGGGGCCGTGGGCGGTGCCCGCCGGACCAGGGGCGGTCGCTGCCAGCGCCGGCGACAGGTCCGGCGCACGGGCAGAAGCGGAGGGCGCCGAGACCGGCGAGGTGGTCACCGGCGAGCTGGACACCTTGCTCGCCGCCGCAGGAGTCCCGGCCGACGCCGCGGCCCAGCTGGACTCGGCGGACCCGCTCGAAGCAGTCAGGGGATTGGCCGCCGTGAGGTCCCTGGCCTTCAGCTCCGGCCGGCTGGAGCTGCTGGATCTGGTTAATGCCCCGGGATCGGCGGCCTCTGCCGCGGATGCAGGCCTTAAGGCCGAGCTCCAGGAGTCAGGCCACGTCCTGGCCGGATTCACGAGTTCCGTAGCGGATCTGCAGGTCCAGCCCGGCAGTCCATCCGGCCAGGTTGTTGTCAGTGTCACGTCAGCCACGTCGCCCTATGAGGAAAGGAATGCTTCCGGAACGATCGTGGCGACCGGCGCCCCTGCAGCAGCCCGGAACCTCCGGCTGGTGCTGGTCTCCGTTGACGGCTGCTGGCGGATCACGGACGTCCTGCCCGGGACCTGACTGGTTGCCTCAGCACGTTGCCTCAGCCTGTCGACTCAGGCTCAGTGCTTGCCGGCCACCCAGGCAGCGGCCTGGGCCAGTGACGGGTGCTGCCACTGGAAGCCGGCTGCTTCCAGTGCCGCCGGTTCCATCCGCTGGCTGGGAAGGATGAGTTCATCGGCCAGCTGACCCAGGACCAGGCGCAGGGCCGGCGAAGGTACCCGGAAAAATGCCGGCCGGTGAAGCGCGGATGCCAAGGCACCGACCAACGCGTTGACGTCAGCGCTTTCGGGGGCGCAGACGTTGACCGGTCCGTGGAGCCCGGAGTCAGCGAGGAACATAAATGCTGCGGCGACGTCCGGAAGAGTGATCCACGGCCAGTACTGCCTGCCGTGGCCGAGTGGACCGCCCACCCCGAGGCGAAGCAGCGGCAGCAGCCGGCCCAGCGCGCCACCTGCGGGGCTGAGCACAACACCGGTGCGCGGTGTGACCACGCGGACGCCGGCCGGCGCCCGATGGGCGGCGGCCTCCCACTCGACGCAGATACGTGACAGAACACCCGAGCCCGGCGACGCATTCTCCCGGAGCTGGGCGGACCCCGAATCGCCGTAGTACCCGGACGCCGACTGGCTGATAAACGTCCGCGGCGGTTCGTCAAGCGTGGCCATGGCCGCGGTCAGGGTGCCGGTGGCTGCCAAACGCGAAGTCATCAGCTCGTCGACCCGGCGTCTGGTCCAGGGTCTGTCCCCGATCCCGGCACCGGAGAGGTTGACCACTGCGTCCGCGCCGGCCAGCGCCGCCGGATCCAGGCGGCGCGCTGCGGGGTCCCAGCGGATTTCGGCCGCGGACGTGGGCTCGCGTCGGACGAGCGTGGTCACGTCATGGCCGGCCTCTCGCAGCGTTGCGGACAAATGGGTCCCGATCAGCCCTGAGGCCCCGGCAATGACGATGTGCATGATCCATCTCACCACGGCCCGCACGCCGTCGGTACCTCCCCGGACCGTACCGGGAGTTGACTATGATCGAACGATGACTTCTTCGAGCTACTTCCGGTTTCCGCATGTCCACGGCGATCTGGTCACGTTTGTGGCAGAGGACGACGTGTGGATCGCGCCGCTCAGCGGCGGCCGCGCCTGGCGGGTTTCGTCACTGCAGCTGCCCGCCCGCAATCCGCGGTTTACGCCTGACGGCAAACGGCTGGTCTGGACTGTCATCCAGGGAACCGCCCCGGAAGTGGTCTCGGCGGAGGTGGACGGCGGTGGCTACCGGCAACTGACGTATTTCGGCCACGCCACAACCCGGGTCAAAGGCTTCACCGCAGCCGGCGACGCAGTAGTGACCAGCGCGTTCCGCCAGGCTGAAAGCCGGCACACCTACGCTTACAGCGTCCCGGTCGACGGCGGGTCTGCTGAGGAGCTCCCCTTCGGACCCGTCGAATCCGTGGCCTTTGGTCCGGAAGTGGGGGACGATCGGCCGGTTGTCCTGGCCAGCGTGCTCTCCCGTGAACCGGCCTGGTGGAAGCGGTACCGCGGCGGCACCGCCGGCAAGCTCTGGATTGACGCCGACGGAAACGGGGAGTTCGAGCGCCTGGTTCCCCACCTCGACGGAAACCTCGCAGATCCGATGTGGGTGGACGGGCGCATCGCGTTCCTGTCAGACCACGAGGGTTACGGAAACCTTTACTCGGTGCTGCCCGGCGGCGGCGATCTTCGTCGGCACACCGACCACCAGGACTTCTACGTCCGGCACGCGTCCACCGACGGTGGGCGGGTCATCTTCGAATCTGCCGGTGAGCTCTGGATCCTGCACGATCTGTCCTCTGCCGCGGTACGGCTGGACATCTCGCTGGGTTCCGCGTCGCAATCGCGTCGCCCGGGCCTGCTGAAAACCTCCAAACACCTGGGCACGGTGGTGCCGGATGACAGTGGCTCCGCGAGCGCAGTGGAGGCCCATGGGACCCTTCACTGGCTCCGTCACCAGGACGGCCCCTCCCGTATCGTCGAGGCCACCCAGGGTGTCCGGGCACGGCTCCCCAGGCCGCTCGACGGCGGCCGCCTCGCTTACGTCGCCGACCACGACGGCGTGGAGGCGATCTACATCAAGGAGATTGCCGCGCAGGTTCCCGACACCGTGGTCCCTGCCGTCACGGCAGCCCCGGCTGCCGTACCCGCTGCAGCTGCTCGGGACCAATTGGAAGCGCCACTGCCGCGCCCGGTTCCCGCGGCGGCATCGTCCGCACCGGTGACTGCCGACGTCGTTGTTTCGGTGCCTGATGACTCCCGGGCCGAGGACTCCCCGGCTGACGCCGCCCACGGCCCGTCGGAAGCCGACGTCGACGCAGGACGGGCCGGCCTGCCGACCCGCATCGCCTTCCCGAAGCCGTCACGCGCCAGCGCCCTGGAAGCTAGCCCCGATGGCCGGTGGCTTGCGGTGGGTACCTCCTTCGGGGACGTCTATGTGGCGGACACAGCCACCGGCGAGCTTTCCCTCGTCACCAGCATCGGCGAGGGCAGCATCGCGGAACTCGCGTGGTCGCCTGACTCCCAGTGGCTTGCCTGGTCCGAACCTGTCACCTCGTTCGGCTCCCGGAGCCGGCTCCGGCTGGCCAATGCCGCGGACCTGGCGGGCGGCATCGTCGAGGTCACTGACGGCCGTTTCTGCGACGGGTCCCCAAGCTTCACGCCGGACGGTAAGTTCCTGGCCTTCCTGTCCAACCGCAGCTTTGATCCGGTGTACGACGGGCATTCGTTCGACCTGTCCTTCCCCAGCCCCATCAAGCCGTACCTGGTGGCACTGGCCGCCACGACGCCGTCGCCGTTTGGCCCCGCCGTTGACCTGTCCCCTGCCGCACTCACGGACAGCGCGGATACCACGGACGCAGACGCCGCGGCAGGCGCTGCACCAGTAAGTGCTGTTCGCGTGGATCCGGCCGGGCTGGCCCACCGCGTCATCGGCGTTCCGGTGCCGCAGGGCAACTACACGTCACTCACGTCAACGGAGGGTGCACTGCTATGGCTGGACTGGGCTCTGGCAGGCGTCACCGGCGACGGCAAAGCCAGCCAGGAAGACAAGGACGCCCGCCCCAGCCTGGTCCGGTTCGACCTTGCCCGCCGTAAGTCCGCCACGCTGGTGGAAGCCCTGGACAGCTACCGGCTCTCCGGCGATCGCAAGAAAGTAGTGCTGGTCAACGACAAGCAGGTCAGCGTGGTTCCTTCTGCTGCCAAAGCCGATGAGGAATCCGGCCAGCTGGTCAAGGTGGACCTGGGGCGCATCCGCGTGATGATGGACCCCCTCAGCGTCTGGGGCCAGGCGTTCGACGAAGCCTGGCGCCTGCAGCGCGATTTCTTCTGGGCCGAAGACATGGCAGGACAGGACTGGGAGTCGATCCACAAGCGGTACCGTCCGATCGTTGACCGGTTGGGGTCCCACGACGACCTGGTGGACCTGCTCTGGGAGCTCCACGGCGAGCTGGGCACCTCGCACGCCTACGTTCGGCCCGCAGCCGTCACGGAAAACGGCAGCAACGGCCAGGGTCGGCTTGGCGCAGACTTCGCGTTCACACCGACGGGCTGGGAGATCACCCGCATCCTGGCCGGCGAGTCCTCGGACCCGCTGGCCACCTCGCCGCTGACCCGGCCGGGCGCTGCGGCCATGGCCGGGGACGTAGTACTGGCCATCGACGGTGTGCCGCTGTCCGCCACGGTGAGCCCCGCGATGCAGCTGGTGGGCGCCGCCGGACGGGCTGTGGAGCTGACATTACGCAACGGAGCCGGGCATGGAGTGGAGGCAGGGGAGCAGCGGCGGATTGCTGTGATCCCGGTGAAGGACGAGGAGCGCCTGCGCTACCAGGAGTGGGTGGCCGCGAACCGCGGGATTGTCCGGGAGGCTTCCGGCGGGCGCTACGGGTACCTGCATATCCCGGACATGATGGCCAACGGCTGGGCGCAACTGCACCGCGACCTGGACACCGAAACTGCCCTGGACGGACTCATCGTGGATGTCCGCCGGAACCGTGGCGGACACACGTCCCAGCTGGTGGCGGAGCTGATTGGCCGAAAGGTCACCGGCTGGAGCATGCCCCGCGGCGAACGTCCGCGGACCTACCCGCACCACGCCCCGCGGGGTCCGGTGATCATCCTCGCCGATGAATTTGCCGGGTCCGACGGCGACATCATCACCCAGGTCTCCAAACTTCGGGGGATCGGCCCGGTGATCGGCACGCGCACCTGGGGCGGCGTAGTGGGGATCGATAACAGGTTCTCCCTGGCCGACGGTACGGGGGTGACCCAGCCGCGGTACGCCACCTGGTTCGGCGGCGGCGTGGGCTGGTCCGTGGAAAACTATGGAGTGGACCCCGACATCGAAGTGCTCTACCCGCCGCACGCCTACGCCGCCGGTCGGGATCCGCAGCTGGAATACGGCATCGGTGCGCTCAAGGAAATGATCCAGGAGCTGCCCACCGACAAGCCCCCGGTCCGCGAAGGCTACCGCCGCCTGAAGCCCGCACCGCTGCCGGCCCGCCGGTACGGCGAATAAGGCCTGCCCGGCGCCAATAGAAACAAAGAAGGCCCTGCCCCGCCCGGATAGTCCGGGCGGGGCAGGGCCTGCTCTGTCTCAGGAGCCTTCAGCGTTCATAGCGAACGCGGTAGAGGCCTGGCTGGATCAGGACTGCAGGGTAGCGTCCAGGGTGATGTCGATGCTGGCCAGCGCGCCGGAAACCGGGCAGCCAACCTTGGCTTCGCTGGCGATCTTCTGGAATTCCTCTTCGGAGATGCCGGGAATCTTTGCGGACACCGTCAGGTGGCTGCCGGTGATGCCGGTGCCGGGAACGAAGGTCACGTCGGCCTTGGTGTTGACTTCTTCCGGAGCATGTCCGGCCTGGGCGAGCATATTGCTGAACGCCATCGAGAAGCAGCTCGCGTGCGCTGCGGCGATGAGTTCTTCCGGGCTGGTCTTGCCCTCGGCCGCTTCGGTGCGTGCCTTCCAGGTAACCTCAAATGTGCCCAGGCCGGAGCTGTCCAGCGTGGTCTGACCCGACCCCGTGATCAGGTCGCCGTTCCATACTGTGTGCGCGGTGCGTGTTGCTGCCATGTCCACTCCTCAAAGTCGGTTCGAACCGGGACCGGCCGTTGCCTGGCCCCGCCGGTTCCAATCCTAGGGATTGAGCGGCGGCCGTGCACAGGGTGTCCGCTCTCAGTGGATTGTGACTGGACAACCCAGCCGCGTGGCGGCCGCGTGGCGCTCACCGCTAGGCCGTCAAAACAGCGACGGCGCCGCACCCCACAGAGGGGAGCGGCGCCGTCGTGAGCGGTTCAGCGGGCGTTCAGTTCCACATCGTGGCGATGGCCACGTTAAGCAGTGCAAGTCCGCCAACTCCGTGGGCCAGGCCCTTGCTGATGTCCTCGCCCTTTTTGTATTTGCGGCGGCCGATGAAAGCCAGCACGCCGACGGCCAAGGCGATCGCGAACTTGATGCCCAGCTTGAAGTAATTCGCGTCCATGTCCAGGGACGGGATCAGGCCCATCAGCACGATGCCGGTGATGAGCTGAAGAGCTGCGCCGTCGAACTGCCGGGGGTGGACCGTGGGGGTTTTCATGTTCCCGATCCAGATTCCGACGATCATGGCGGCGCCGACGATGTGCAGGAAGACCACGATGTTGTACACGATAATCATGCGACCAGTCTACGCAGGGGTTCTACATCATGTAGTAAGGCCGGCCGCAGAGTTTCTGTGTCGGCGGATTCAGCGCTGCGCCTTAAACCGCGACGGCGGCGCACGCCTTCCGGTGGTTTCCCATCGGCGCGTGCACCGCCGTCGTTCGGTTCTGGCCTGGGGCTAGAGTCCCAGGTCGGCCTCGAAGGCGCCTTCTTCAAGGCGGGCCTTCAGGGTCTGGAGGAAGCGGCCTGCATCCGCGCCGTCCACCAGGCGGTGGTCGTACGTGAGGGACAGGTACATCATGGAGCGGATGGCGATCGAGTCGTCACCGTTCTCATCGGCCACCACCACGGGGCGCTTGACGATCGCGCCGGTGCCCAGGATGCCGACCTGAGGCTGGTTGATGATCGGGGTGTCGAACAGGGCGCCGACCGAACCGATGTTGGTGATGCTGAACGTTCCGCCGGACAGTTCGTCCGGGCCGATCTTGCCGTCGCGGGTGCGCCCGGCAACGTCCGCGATTTTGGCGGCCAGTCCGGCCAGGTTCAGGTTGCCGGCATCGGTGACGACCGGAACCAGGAGGCCCTTGTCCGTGTCCACTGCGATCGCCAGGTGCTCGGCGTTGTGGTACGTGATTTCCTGCTTGTCCTCGTCGTACGCAGCGTTGAGCTTGGGGTGCTGCTTGAGGGCCTCGGCCACGGCCTTGGCAATGAACGGCAGGAAGGTGAGCTTGACGCCGTTCTGGGCCAGGAACGAGTTCTTGGCCTTCAGGCGGAGCTTGGCCACCTTGGTCATGTCCACTTCATGCACCTGCGTGAGCTGCGTGGAGATTTCGAGGGATTCGCGCATACGGCGAGCGATGACCTGCCGGATGCGGGGAGCCTTCTGCGTGGTGCCGCGCAGGGAGGAAGCAGCCGGACCGGCCAGAGCGGCGGACGGCTTGGACGGTGCAGCTGCGGGGGGAGCGGCCTTGGCTTCTGCCGCGGCGAGGACGTCCTGCTTGCGGATGCGCCCACCGACGCCGGTCCCGGACAGCGATGCGACGTCCACGCCGTGCTGGTTGGCCAGCTTCCGGACCAGGGGAGTCACATAGCCGGAGTCGCCGCCGGCAGCAGGCTCGGCCGCGGGTGCCGGGACTGTAACGGGAGCGGGGGCAGCTGCCGCAGCAGGTGCCGCCGGCGCAGCCTCTGCCTTGGGTGCTGCGGGGGCCGGTGCGGCAGGCGCGGCGGCGGGTGCCGGCGCTGCTGCTGGTGCCGGTGCGGAGGCTGCGGGGGCTGCCGCGCCGGAGCCGATGACAGCGAGGACGGCGCCAACTTCGGCGGTTTCGTCTTCGTTGACACGGATTTCCTGCAGCGTTCCCGCGACGGGGGACGGGATTTCGGTGTCAACCTTGTCCGTGGATACCTCGAGCAGCGGTTCGTCCACTGCAACGGAGTCGCCCACGGCCTTCAGCCAGCGGGTGACGGTTCCTTCGGTGACGCTTTCGCCCAGTGCCGGGAGGGTGACGTCGTGGCTTTCGCCGTCCGAAGCTGCGGGTGCAGCCGCTGCGGGAGCTTCTGCAGCCGGTGCTTCTTCGGCCGGTGCCTCTGCAGCCGGTGCGGCGGGGGCTTCCTCGGCCGGTGCTGCTGCTTCGGGGGCTGCGCCGCCGCCGGAGCCGTCGCCGATACGGACCAGGGGAGCGCCTACTTCAGCGGTCTCGTCTTCGGCTACGAGGATTTCCTCGATGATGCCGGCAATCGGAGAGGGGATTTCGGTGTCTACTTTGTCGGTGGAAACCTCGAGCAGCGGTTCGTCCACCTCTACCCGGTCACCTACCTGCTTGAGCCAGCGGGTGACGGTTCCTTCGGTGACGCTCTCACCGAGGGCGGGCAAGTTAACGGATTCAGACATGTCGTCCCCGTTCTCCTTATTGATCTTTTGTGCGGATGATGGCTGGCTTGTTCGAGCTTAGTGCACCCGGCGGGTCGCGCCGGGTGCACCAAGCCCAGTTGTCTTGCTGTGCTGCTGGCTGTTATTAGCCGTGAAGCGGGCGACCGGCCAGGGCCATTGCGGCCTCGCCGAGTGCCTCGTTCTGCGTCGGGTGCGCGTGGATGAGTCCGGCAACATCTTCCGGGTAGGCTTCCCAGTTGACGATCAGCTGGGCTTCGCCGATCTGCTCGCCGACGCGGGTGCCGATCATGTGGACGCCAACAACCGGGCCGTCTTTTTCGCGGACGAACTTGATGATGCCGCCCGTGCCCAGAATGGCGCTCTTGCCGTTTCCGGCCAGGTTGTATTCCGTGCTTTCAACCTTGTCTTCGCCGAACTTCTCCTTGGCGGCCTTCTCGGAGTATCCCACCGAGGCAATCTCGGGATCGCAGTAGGTGACCTTGGGGACGTTGATGTCGTCGACAACCACGGGCTTCAGGCCGGCGATTTCTTCGGCGACGAAGATGCCCTGCTGGAATCCGCGGTGTGCCAGCTGCACGCCGGGAACGATGTCGCCGACGGCGTAGACGTTGCCGACGCCGGTGTGGAGGCGTTCGTTGGTGATGACAAAGCCACGGTCAACAGTGACGCCCGCTTCTTCGAACCCCAGGCCCGCCGTGGACGGTCCGCGTCCGACAGCCACGAGCAGAAGGTCCGCTTCGAAGGTCTTGCCGTCCACGAGGGTTACCTTGACGCCGTCGTTGTCCTGCTCGACGCCCTGGAAGAAGGTGCCGGTGTTGAACTTGATGCCGCGCTTCTTGAAGGTGCGCTCCAGGACCTTGATGATCGATGCGTCCTCGTTGGGCACCAGGGACGGCAGGCCCTCAACGATGGTGACGTCCGCGCCGAAGGACTTCCATACTGAAGCGAATTCAACGCCGATGACGCCGCCGCCCAGGACGATGACGCTCTTGGGCACGTAGTCCATCTTCAGGGCTTCGTCAGAGGTGATCACGCGGCCGCCGATTTCCAGGCCCGGAAGGGAGCGCGAGTAGGAGCCGGTGGCGAGGACGATGTTCTTGCCCTTGTAGGCCGTGCCGTTCACGGTGATGGTGTCCGGGGCCGTGAGCTTGCCTTCGCCCTCAATGACGGTGATGCCCTTGCCCTTGATCAGACCCTGCAGGCCCTTGAACTTACCGGCAATAATGCCGTCCTTGTAGGCGTTCACGGCTGTCATGTCGATGGACTGGAGCTCCACGTTCACGCCGTACTTGGCGCCGTCGCGGGCGTGGTCGGCAACTTCTGCGGAGTGCAGCAGGGCCTTGGTGGGGATACAGCCGTTGTGCAGGCAGGTGCCGCCCAGTTTGGCCTTCTCAACCAGACCAACGGTCAAGCCAAGCTGTACGGCACGCAGGGCCGTGGCGTATCCGCCGCTGCCGCCACCTAGTACCAGGATGTCGAATTCTTGCGCAGTTGCCTGATCGGCCACTTAGACGCTCCCTCGCGTGAACGATGACGCGACCGTGCGCATCATCTGGTCTTGGAACTTGTACTGCCGTGATTATGCCAGCAGGCAGGTTCTCGTGCATTTGTGACTACCGGGGTTCACCTTAGCGAACCCCTCATCCATGCTCCACCTTGGCGCCGCCTTTGTGGGGCGCTTGTGTCGAGTGTCACGCGGCCATGTGGCCAAGGGATCACGGCCGGTTCTGCGGTCCCAGGTCAACGGCCGCGTGACAACTCAACAGCACAGGCCAGGGTTCCCCTGGGGTCAGACGGCAGCCGCCAGGATGTCCTCCACGTAGGCAACCAGTGTGCGGACCGTGCAGCCCGTGCCCTGCTTGTGGGTGTAGCCGTAAGAGCTTCCGTTGTTGAAGGAGGGGCCGGCGATGTCGATGTGCGCCCAGGGGATCTGCTCCCCGTCTTTGGCCTTGCCCACAAACTCGCGCAGGAAAACAGCCGCGGTCATCATGCCGCCGTGGCGCTCACCGATATTGGCGAGGTCGGCCACCTGGGAGTCGATGCTCGGGCGCAGTTCCTCCGGCAGCGGCATGGGCCACACCAGTTCGCCCGCACGGTCGGCGGCGGCCTTGAGCGGTCCGGTGACACTGTCAGAGCCCATCACGCCGGCGGTCCTGTTGCCGAGGGCGATGAGCTGCGCACCGGTGAGGGTGGCGACGTCGATGATGGCGTCAGGGTATTCGAGGCTCGCCGCGACGATGCCGTCTGCCATGACCAGGCGGCCCTCGGCATCGGTGTTCAGCACCTCAACGGTCTTGCCGCCGAACATGGTAAGGACATCCGCCGGCCGTGAGGCCGCACCGGAGGGCATGTTTTCCGCGATGCAGAGCCATGCGGTCGCCTTCACCGGCAGGCCAAGTCCCGCGATGGCCAGCACAGTATTAAGGACGACGGCGGCGCCCGCCATATCGCTCTTCATGTCACCCATGCCAAGGGCCGGTTTGATCGAAATTCCGCCGGTGTCGAACGTGATGCCCTTGCCCACCAAGGCGATTTTTGCGGTGGCCTTTGCAGGGGCGTATTCGACCTTCACCAGGCGGGGCTGGCGCGTGGACCCCTTGCCCACGCCCATGATGCCGCCGAAGCCTTCCTTTTCCAGGCGCTTTTCGTCCCAGACCGTGACCTTAACAGGCAGGCCCTTGGACAGTTCCTTGGCGGCCTCGGCGAAGGATTCGGGGTAGAGGTGGCTGGGCGGCTGGTTGACCAGGGACCGCGTGGCGTTGACGGCTTTGCCGATCAGGCCTGCCCGCGTCAGCGCAGAGCGGAGCGCATCATTGGCGGTAACGTCCGTGTAGATCACTGCGTTGCGGACCGGATCCTTCAGCCCGTCGTTGGACGACCGGTACTCGGTGAACGAATAGGCTCCCAGGGCGGCACCTTCGGCGACCGCCGCGACGTCGGCGACTCCCGCCGTCGGGAGCGCGAGGACAACGGTGGGCAGGCCGCTGAGCTGGCGGACGGCGGAACCTGCGGCACGCCGCAGGGCCTCTTCGGTCAGCGGGCGGCCAGCGGCAACCTTGCCGACGCCGGCGAGGACCAGGACCCCGGAACCGGTTTCCGGCAGGCCGGGCAGCCGGACGACCTGGTCAGCGGCGCCGGTGACGCCCAGGACCTTCAGGGAGTCTGTGAGCGCTTCAGCCGATTTTGCGGTCAGCGGATTCTCAAGCAGGACGGGGCCGTCCGATCCCTGTCCCACGCCGATGACAACGGCGTCACTGGGGGTCCTCTTCAGGTCCTTAGCGAGGGTACTAAGGTTGATTTCAGTATTCTTGACCACGGGGTAAGTCCTCAATTCTCGAAAAGGCTGTTCGCGCTGGTATGGATGTCAGGCGCCCGGCCATGGAAATCCGGCGGCCGTCCGATCGGGACGTCGCCGGGGTGCCGGTAAACCCGTCCGGCGGGCCATTCACGATCGTAGCCGCTGCGGGCCGCGGCAGCGGAATCTCCTGAGACCTGCGCCACACCCGCTGGCGGAATTCAGGGGCGCCTGGCCGCGTTGTACAAGATATTCACCCGACTCCTTGAAAGGACGACGCCGTGCTTGAACGGATTTCCGGTTCCCTGCTGGACCCCGATGCGCTCTATGCGAGCAACATCGAGCTGTTCCACAGCCCGGCGCTCCGCGGGCTGAACCTGGTGATGGGCTTCACCGGCTTCGCCGATGCCGGCCACGTGGTGAAGCAGATCAATGCGGAGCTCCTGGACACCCTCGACGCCGAGACGGTGGCGGTGTTCGACGCCGACCAGCTCATCGACTACCGCTCGCGGCGGCCCCACATCTCCTTTGTGGAGGACCACTTGCAGGACTATCAGCAGCCGAAGCTGGCGCTGTACAAGCTGACGGACGGGCTCGGCAGCCCCTTCCTGCTGCTGGCCGGTTTTGAACCCGACCTTCAATGGGAGCGGTTCGCGCGCGCCGTCGTCGGCATTGTGGAAAAGCTGGACGTGAACCTCGTGACCTGGATCCACTCCATTCCCATGCCGGTGCCGCACACGCGCCCGGTGGGTGTGACCGTCCACGGCAACCGTCCGGAACTGATCGAAGGCATCTCGGTCTGGAAGCCCACCGTTGACGTTCCGGCGGCCGTGGGCCACATTCTGGAGCTGCGGCTGATGGAAGCCGGGCGCAATGTTGCCGGCTACGTGATCCACGTTCCGCACTACCTCGCTGAGGCGGAGTACCCGCCGGCCGCCGTAGCCGGACTCGAATTCCTCGGTGCCGCGACGTCCCTGATGCTGCCGGCGGACCGGCTGCGCGAAGCGGGCCGGGAAGTGGGCCGCCAGATCGCCAAGCAGGTGGCCGCCTCCGACGATGTGCAGCAGGTGGTCACCCAGCTGGAGGAGCGCTACGACGAGAAGGCCGAAGGCACCGTCCGGCGCTCCCTCTTGGCCGATGAAAATGACGAACTTCCCAACGGGGACGAACTGGGCGCGGCAGTGGAGGCCTACCTGGCCCGCGAGAACCCGCACCCGTAGCCCGCCCCGCGGCGTCCGCCTGGCAGACACTTGCCCTGGTCCGGGCAGCAGCCCGGGCATAATGAGGGGGTGACTGCACCCCGAGCCTGGCTGATCTGGACGATCGGCATCTTCGCCTACCTTGTGGCCGTCTCCCAGCGCACGTCATTCGGTGTGGTGGGACTTGAGGCCACCGAGCGATTCCATGCCGGCGCGTCCGCCATCTCCTTCTTTACGGTGCTGCAGTTGCTGGTCTACGCCGGCCTGCAGATCCCCGTGGGCCTGCTGGTGGACAGATTCGGCTCGCGCGCCATGATCGCCGGTGGAGCCGTCCTGATGGGTCTTGGCCAGCTCCAGCTGGCCTTCGCCGACACCATCCCCGGCGGTGTGGCGGGGCGGGTTCTGGTGGGCGCCGGGGACGCCATGACCTTTATTTCCGTGATCCGCCTGATTCCGTTGTGGTTCGCGCCGGCCAGGGTTCCCCTGGTCACCCAGCTGACGGGCATGTCAGGCCAGCTCGGGCAGCTTTTCAGTGTGCTTCCCTTCGCCTTTGTCCTGCATTCCTTCGGCTGGACCTCCGGTTTCCTGATGCTGGCGGGCATGGCGGGCATGGCGGTTGTCCTGGTGCTGGTGTTCTTGAAGGACCACCCGCCCGGTGCGCCCGCGCCGCAGGCGCAGCAGGGGTTGAAAGCCACAGGCGCCTCGCTCGCGCGGGCCTGGCGCCAGCCGGGCACCAGGCTGGGGATGTGGAGCCACTTCACCATCCAGTTCAGCGGCACCGTCTTCGCCATGACCTGGGGATATCCGTTCCTGATCTCGGGGCAGGGCCTGGATGCCGGAACCGTGGCCGGCCTGATGACCTTGTACGTTGCGGCGGCGATGGCGGTGGGCCCCTTCATTGGGCAGTTCGTCTCCCGCCACCCGCTTCGCCGGTCAACGATGGTCCTGCTCATCGCCGGCGCCACGGCCGCTGCCTGGGCCGCGGTGCTGCTGATGCCTGGCCGTTCCCCGCTATGGCTGCTGGCGTGCCTGGTGGTCGTCCTGGCCATCGGGGGGCCAGGCTCGATGATCGGGTTTGATTTCGCACGGACGTTCAATCCGGCGCACAGGATCGGAACCGCAACGGGCATCGTGAACGTGGGCGGCTTCATCGCGGCCCTCGTGGCCATCTTCCTGATCGGCCTGGTGCTGGACGTACTGCTGGCCAGCGGCTATTCCGGCGGCGTCCTGTACGGGCTGGAACCGTTCCGGATCGCACTCAGCGTACAGTTCCTGCTGCTGGGCTTTGGCGCCGCCATGACGATTGTCTGTCGGCGCAAAGTACGGCGCCAGATGGCAGCGCAGGGTGTTGTGGTGCCGCCGCTCCTTCGGGCCATGGCGCAGCAGCGGCGGGCGAACCAGCGTCGCCGGCCGTCCGTGTCCAAGGACCGCGCGGGCAAAGACTGACACCTTTCCCGCACAGGCAGGTTATTCACATACGGTAAGTTGGCGCTTCACCGCGGCTCGCGCGGCACCAAAGCTGGAACCATGAAACCTTCAGAACACCTGACCGTCCGAGGCCCTGAAGACATCCTCGGGTTCATTCCGCATTCCCTGGGCTACTGGCCGGCCGACAGCCTGGTTGCGATGACCCTGCAGGGGAACCGGCTGGGAGCAACCCTGAGGCTGGATCTTCCCGGCCCGGAAACCCTCGCGGACCCGCGGGACTACGCCCGCACGGTGCGCGACTACCTCCTGGCTGACGAGAATGCCGATGCCGCCCTGCTGGCCTGTTTCACCAACGACGGCTGGATGGAACCACCTGGAACATACCGCGGGCTGTTGGATGCACTTCAGATGGTTCTAGGGGCCGCGGGGATGCCGGTGCGGGACGCCTGGTATGTCGGCGACGCCTTCTGGCGTGAGGCTTTTTGCACCGATCCGTCCTGCTGCCCCTCGCCGGGCCGGTCTGTTCAGGCGATCCGGGACAGCATGCTCAATGCCGAGATGGTCTTCCGCGGCAGCAGCGTCGGGCCCGCGCCGGAGGCCGGGGCGCATCCTCCACCCCTGCTTTCCGGCGAGGACCGGGCAGCCGTCCTTGCCTCTGAGGCCACGTGGGCGGCACAGCTGGACCGGCGACGGGGGAGCAGGGAACAGTTCGGCCAGCTGATGGCCCAGTGGGAGGCCCTGCTGGCCAACGAGCCGGGGCCTCTGCCCGTCAATGACGTTGCCTTCCTACGCGCGTCGCTCCGGGTCCCCGCCTGGCGTGACGCCGTCCTGGTGATGGCCGCCGCCGGTCAGGCGGCTGCCCTGGCGGGTGCCGAGGTGTTCGGGATCTTCGATGTCGGCTGCATCCTGGCTCCGGTGGGGCCTGTACTCCCGGGGCCCTTACCATCCGGACTTCCAGCGCCGGGAGCCGGACTGGCAGTACGGGAGCCTGCCGGAACAGGTGCTACCGGACCCCGTACTCGCAGCATGCCTGGCATTCCAGGATATGGCGAAGTCCTGTTGGGACTGGACCCGGTGGTTCCTGCCTGGCACACCCTTAACAGCCTGGACAATGTGCTGGAACAGCTGTCGGCGTGCGGCGGGCAGGCTGGTGCAGCCGCGCTGACCGGGCGTGGGTGGATCGCGTGGTGCAGGGGGAGAGGCTCCTACGCTGCTGCGTACCTCGGCCGCGCCCTTGACGAGGAGCCAGGCTACCGGCTCGCCGAACTCATGCTGGAGCTGGTCCGGCGCGGCACCCTCTGCGGCTGGGCTGCACGGAAGGAGGCCGCCTGGCGGAAATTCGAACCGGATGCAGCCTGACCGGATTCCGCCTGACCGGTCTGGATGGGGGCAGCGTTGAGGTCGGGTTTGGGAAAACCGTGAGACAATGGTTGCCGAGACCCGGTTGGGTCCGTGAATCAAGTGCATGTGATGAAGCCCAGTCGGGAACATTACAGCCGCCCCGGCAGTTCTACTTGTAGACTCTGCCGGCCGTGGTTGCACCTGATACTCATCACGGACTTGACAGGGTCATAGTGGTGTTGCCCGTATGGTGATTCCACAGACCGCCGCTAGAAAGGTTTTCTGTGACCCCGTCTTCCGCGAAGAAGGAACCCGCCGCCCAGGACGATTTGTCCCCTGAGGCGAAGCAGGCTGCAACGAACGCCAAGCGAGCAGCGACGCGGGCAGCCAACAAGGCCATCAAGGATGGCTCCGGTGACACCGGTTTGGACGGCAAGCCCGAGCCCAAGAAGCGCGGGCCCAAGCCCGGCGCCAAAGCCGCTGCCGAAGCAGCCGGAAAATCAGCCCGCGGCGCATCGGACGATGATGAGGACGTTGAGGAGGACCTCGACGACATCAACATCGCCGACGACAGCGAGATCAACGCCGCCAAGGCCGCGTCAGCAGCCACCGGCAAGGGTTTTGTCTACTCGGATGCCGATGATGACGACGCCCCTGTCCAGCAGGTGATGTCGGCCGGCGCCACGGCTGACCCCGTCAAGGACTACCTCAAGCAGATCGGTAAGGTTGCGCTGCTCAATGCCGAGCAGGAAGTTGACCTCGCGCTCCGGATCGAAGCCGGACTCTTCGCCGAAGAGAAAATCAACGCCGACGACGGCTCGATGGACCCCAAGTTCAAGCGTGAACTTGAGTTCGTCATCCACGACGGCAAGCGCGCCAAGAACCACCTGCTCGAAGCCAACCTCCGCCTCGTGGTGTCGCTGGCCAAGCGCTACACCGGCCGCGGCATGCTGTTCCTGGACCTCATCCAGGAAGGCAACCTGGGCCTGATCCGCGCTGTCGAGAAGTTCGACTACACCAAGGGCTTCAAGTTCTCCACGTACGCCACGTGGTGGATCCGCCAGGCCATTACCCGCGCCATGGCAGATCAGGCCCGCACCATCCGCATCCCGGTGCACATGGTTGAAGTCATCAACAAGCTGGCCCGCGTGCAGCGCCAGATGCTTCAGGACCTGGGCCGCGAACCCACGCCCGAAGAGCTGGCCCTCGAACTGGACATGACTCCCGAGAAGGTCGTCGAGGTCCAGAAGTACGGCCGCGAACCGATCTCCCTGCACACCCCGCTGGGTGAAGACGGTGACTCCGAGTTCGGTGACCTCATCGAGGATTCCGAGGCCGTGGTTCCCGCCGATGCCGTGAGCTTCACGCTCCTGCAGGAACAGCTGCACTCCGTCCTGGACACCCTGTCCGAGCGCGAAGCCGGCGTGGTGGCCATGCGTTTCGGCCTGACCGACGGCCAGCCGAAGACTTTAGACGAAATCGGCAAGGTCTACGGTGTTACGCGTGAGCGCATCCGCCAGATCGAATCCAAGACCATGTCCAAGCTCCGCCACCCGTCACGGTCGCAGGTGCTGCGGGACTACCTGGACTAGATCAGGACTCAGGCAGCGCGGGTCCCCTTCGGTCCATCGTCTTCGGATGGATGGGCCGGAGGGGACCCGCGTTTTCCTGTCTGCGGCTTCATGGCAAGTTCACGACAAAAGAGGACCCCTCCGGCTGGAGGGGTCCTCTTCGAGGTGTATCAGGTTGTGGTGCGCCTGGTCAGTCGACGGAGACGGGAGCCTTCTCGTGAAGCCTGCCCGTCTCGTCGTGCCAGTCGGAGCTCAACGGCCTCAGCGTGGCCTCGATTGCACGGGCATGGTGGCCGCAGAACAGCAGCTCACCGCCGGAGGACTCGAGTACAACGCGGACATATGCCTGAGCCCCGCAACGATCGCACCGGTCCAGTGCGTTGAGTGTGCGGTCTGCCACTGCTGTTGTCATGTCGGCCTCCTTAGTAGATCTGTATGTCTATATAACCAGTATTCGTACCAATCCCGTCGCAAGGACGGGTCAAGTTCGCTGTCCGCGTAGCCACAAGAATGGATCAAGGCGCCGGTTTCGGTTACGGAAAGATAACGAGTGGCCTTGCCCACAGCCCGTGGGAAGTGTGGCAGCCCTTTCTCTGCTGCCGCGCCGACTAGGCTTGATGGAGCGCCCGCAGCGCCAGCTGTTCCGTCACTGAAGGAGTTCACTACCCGTGGCACCAAGTTCTGATTACACCGCCCGGCACCTTTCTGTCCTGGAGGGCCTCGAAGCCGTCCGCAAGCGCCCCGGCATGTACATCGGTTCCACCGATTCGCGCGGGCTGATGCACTGCCTGTGGGAGATCATCGACAACTCGGTGGACGAAGCGCTTGCCGGATTTGGGCACGACATCAAGATCATCCTGCACGCGGACAACTCGGTGGAAATCCACGACGACGGCCGCGGCATCCCCGTGGACATGGAACCCAAGACGGGGCTCACCGGCGTCGAGGTGGTCTTCACCAAGCTCCATGCGGGCGGCAAGTTCGGCGGCGGATCCTATACGGCCTCCGGCGGCCTGCACGGCGTGGGCGCCTCCGTGGTGAACGCCCTGTCTGCGCGCCTGGACGTTGAAGTGGACCGCGGCAGCAAGACCTACAAAATGTCGTTCCGCCGCGGCGAGCCTGGGCGCTTCAAGGACCAGGGATCCAAGCTGGACCCGTCGGCAGTGTTCGCGCCGTTTGTGGACGGCTCGGTGCTGGATGTGGTGGGCAAGGCGAAGCGTGGTGTGACCGGGACCCGGATCCGCTACTGGGCGGACCGCCAGATTTTCACGCCGGACGCCAAGTTCTCCTATGACGAACTGGCCGCACGGGCACGACAGACCTCCTTCCTGGTACCGGGACTCAAGCTCACCGTCCGCGATGAGCGCAGGCTGCCCGGTACCCCCGGTGAGGCAGCCGGCCACGAAGAGGTGTTCCACCACGACGGCGGCCTGTCAGAGTTCGTCGAGTTCCTCGCCGCTGATCCCGCCGTGACCGACGTCTGGCGGCTGCACGGCTCAGGCAAATTCAAGGAAACCGTGCCGGTACTCGACGAACGGGGCCACAGCCAGCTCGCCGAGGTTGAACGTGACTGCGAAGTGGACGTGGCTCTGCGGTGGGGCATCGGCTATGACAGCACCGTCCGCAGCTTCGTCAACATCATTGCCACGCCCAAAGGCGGAACCCACCAGTCGGGCTTCGAGCAGGCGCTGGTCAAGACGTTCCGGAAAGCAGTGGAGGCCAACGCCCGCAAGCTGAAGGCCGGCAACGACAAGATCGAGAAGGATGACATCTTCGCCGGCCTGACAGCTGTCCTGACGGTCCGGCTGGCCGAACCTCAGTTCGAAGGCCAGACGAAGGAAATCCTGGGCACCTCCGCCGTCCGCGCCATCGTCGCGAAGGTGGTGGAGCAGGAGATCACCGCAAAGCTGAATTCAGCCAACCGGAACGACAAAGCCCACTCAGCGCTGCTCCTGGAAAAAATCGTCAGCGAGATGAAGTCCAGGATTTCCGCGCGCGTGCATAAGGAAACCCAGCGGCGCAAGAATGCACTGGAAACCTCGTCCATGCCCACCAAGCTTGCCGACTGCCGGACGGACGACGTCGACCGTTCCGAACTCTTCATCGTGGAAGGCGACTCCGCACTGGGAACCGCCAAGCTGGCGCGGTCCTCGGACTTCCAGGCGCTGCTGCCCATCCGCGGCAAGATCCTGAACGTGCAGAAGGCGTCCGTAGGGGACATGCTGTCCAACACGGAGTGCGCTGCGCTGATCCAGGTAGTGGGTGCGGGATCCGGACGCAGTTTCGACATCAACGCGGCCCGGTACGGCAAGGTCATTCTCATGACCGACGCTGACGTCGACGGCGCCCACATCCGGACCCTGCTGCTGACACTCTTCTTCCGGTACATGCGCCCCATGATCGACGCCGGACGGGTCTATGCTGCCGTGCCGCCGCTGCACCGGGTGGAGGTCATCAACGCCGGGCAGAAAGCCAACGAGATGATCTACACCTACTCGGAGGCGGAACTCCACGTGCTCCTGGCCCGGCTGGCCAAGGAAGGCAAGCGCTACAAGGAACCGATCCAGCGGTACAAGGGCCTGGGCGAGATGGACGCCGGACAGCTTGCCGAGACCACCATGGACCCGCGGCACCGGACGCTGCGCAAGGTGGGGATCGAGAACGCCAAGCATGCCGAAGACACGTTCGACCTGCTGATGGGATCCGATGTTGCCCCCCGCAAAGACTTCATCATCGCCGGCGCCTCCAGCCTGGACCGGGAGCGGATCGACGCCTGACGGCTCACGCCGGGGGGATCAGCCCAGCAGGCCCGGCACGATCAGCAGGGCGGTGGGCACGGCCAGGAGCAGGGCGGAGCCGGCAAGCACCATCCCGCGGGCGGCGGCAGGCAACTGCGGCTCAGGGGACAGCAGCCGGCTGACCCGGGAGATGGTGGTCCGGGCAGAACCTGAGACGGCGCCGGTGGGCGCCTCAAGCCCGTCCAGGGCAAGGCCGGGGTGCGCGGACGGTATGGCGGCGGCCGCCATGCTTCCCGCCATCCCCGCCCCCATCCCTGCCGTCATACCTCCGGTAGGTCCGCTGGCAACAATGGCGATCGCCTTGATGAGCGTGGCCTTGCTTTCCGTCTTCAGCGCGACGTCGTCCGCCAGCATTTCGATGAGCGAGTTCACCGCCTCCTGAGCGAGGCGGGTGGTGGGCAGCCAGGGGAGCGCCTGGCGCCACGCGGCAAACGCCCAGAGCAGGAGATGGTGGCGCTGGTTGAGGTGGGCATTCTCGTGGCTCAGGACGGCCCGCAACTCAGCCGGCTCCAGCGCGGCCATCAGGCCGTCCGAGAGCACCGTGACGGAGCGGGCCCCGCCGGGCAGGCAATAGGCGACGGGTGAATCGTGGCTGATGACCACCGTGCGGGCCGCGTCGACGGACGGAGCGGCCAACAGTGCCAGGAGTTCCCGGTGCCGACGCCGCTGCCGTTCGATCTTGTAGTAGGTCAGCAAGAGGGTGAAGACCAGGTGGGCGGTGAGCAGCGCCGCGGCGGACAGGGCGAACAGATGCCAGAAGCCCAAGGCCGTGGTGGGCGCGTTGAAGAGGACCATATCCGCCAGCCCGCGAAGCCCGGAGATGAGGTTGTCTCCGATCGGTTCAAGCCCGTAGACCAGCATGGCGCCGATCATGGACAGCCCGCCCGCAAGTGCTATGGCCTGCCACAGCAGCATGGCCGTGAACGGTGACCGGGCAGGCCACGAGGCACGGGAAAGCAGGATAGGCACTGGCCACGCCAGGACTATCGCGAGGACCGCCAGCAGGTACGAGGTCCAGAACATGGTCCGCTAGATGTGGCCAAGCAGCTTGCGCAGTGTTTCCGCTTCACTGTCCGTCACGGAGCCGATGAACCGTGCCAGCACGGCTTCACGGTCAGGCGCTGAGCCCAGCACTTCGTGCATCAGCTCCGCCGTGTGGTCTTCCCTGCTGGAAACGGCCTGGTAGCGGTGCGGACGCATACCGCGTTCCCGCTCCACAAGGCCCTTCTTCTCAAGCCGTGAGAGGACGGTCAGGACCGTTGTGACGGCAAGCTCCTTGCCCTCATGTCCGGCAGCATCCCCTTTTGCCTCGGTGGTTGTTGCCAGTCTGTCGCGTAGGGTATTCGCGGTGGCTGCTTCGTGGCCCGCCCAGAGCAGATCCATCACTGCCCGTTCCAGTTCGCCAAGACTTGCCATTGCAGTACTTCCTTCGATTTCCCCGCACCGGGCCGTTGACGGCCGCGGTGACTGCACCGTGCGCTACAGATACAAGAACAAATTTACCTGTTTTTCGCCTAAGTTTCTACGTGCGGTAGAACACTCGGCGCGCCGCGGCCTTGTGGGAGCCACTTTCAGGTGGAACTGTTGGTTTACAGTGCCCGCCGCATTGTTCTACACTCTGTAGAATTCAAAGTTCTACGTCACGTAGAAAAATTGCACCGCCAACCCGAGGGACTGCTGTGGAAGCTCTGGAAATCGCACGCTGGCAATTCGGCATCACCACCGTCTACCACTTCATGATGGTGCCGCTCACCATCGGACTGGGCCTGGTGGTGGCCGTGATGCAGACGATCTGGCACCGCACCGGCAAGGTGGAATACCTCCGGATGACCAAGTTCTGGGGCAAGCTCTTCCTGATCAACTTCATCATGGGCGTGGCCACCGGCATTGTGCAGGAGTTCCAGTTCGGCATGGCCTGGAGCGAGTACAGCCGCTTCGTGGGAGACGTGTTCGGGGCGCCGCTGGCCCTGGAGTCGCTGCTGGCCTTCTTTGTTGAGTCCACGTTCCTGGGCCTGTGGATCTTCGGCTGGAAGCAGCTGAAGCCGGCCATCCACCTGGCCTGCCTCTGGGTGGCCGTGGTGGGATCGGTGTTCTCCGCCTACTTCATCATCGTGGCCAACAGCTGGATGCAGCATCCGGTGGGCGCGGAGATCATTGACGGCCGGCCGGTCATGACCGACGCCTGGGCCGTGTTCACCAACAACACGGCCCTGGTGGCCTTTCCGCACACGCTGATGGGAGCGCTGGCAGTTGCCGGCGGTTTCCTTCTGGGCATCGCCTGGTACCACCTCTGGCGCAGGCGCACGGACGGCATCGACACCATCGGCGCCGACGGGAAGGTGATTCCCGGCGAAGCGGCCATCCCCGGCCGGGACCGGACCGATTACAAAGTGTGGATCCGCTCGTTGCGGATCGGCGCCGTCGTCGCCATGATCTCGTTCGCCGGCACCGCCCTGACCGGCGACCTGCAGGGCAAGCTCATGTTTGAGCAGCAACCCATGAAGATGGCCGCGGCCGAGGGCGCCTGCCACGACGGCACCGGTTTCTCCGTGCTCAGCGTCGGGAACCTTGGCTCGAAGAACTGCGATGAGATTGTGGCCCTGATCGAGGTTCCGGGCATCCTCTCCTTCCTGGCCAATGGCGACTTCACCACGGAAGTCAGGGGCGTCAACGGACTCCTGGACCAGTACAAGGCCGACTACGGAACCCACCTGCCGGACAACCCGATCTACGGCGAGCGGGCCGGCCAGGAGATCGAGTATGTCCCGGTTATGGAAGTCACCTACTGGGGCTTCCGGATGATGATCGGCTTCGGCGGTATTGCGGCGCTGGCGGCGCTTCTCGCGCTCTGGGTGACGCGGAAGGGTACGGTGCCTGCCTCGCGCTGGCTGATGCGCCTGGCGGTGTTCGGCATACTGGCCCCGTTCGGCGCCAACGCGGCCGGCTGGATTTTCACCGAGATGGGCCGGCAGCCGTTTGTGGTGGCCCCCAACCCGGACCTGAACGGGATCGACCAGGTGTTTATGTTCACCGCTGCGGCCGTCTCACCCGGAGTCTCCGCCGGTGAACTGCTGACGTCACTGATCGTCCTGACCGCCGTCTACGCCGCGCTGCTTGTGGTGGAGGTCAAGCTCCTGGTCAAGTTCATCCGGGGCGGCGTGGTGTCCGCGATGCCGGAACTTGCCCACACCCCGGACGACGAAAACGGGGACACCAACAAGGGCCCCGGCACCGGCAAGCCCGCCGACGACGTCCTGGCATTCGCCTACTAAGAAGAGCAGAGGATACTCGAGCATGGAACTGCTGCCCACCATCTGGTTCATCGTCATCGCGGTGCTTTGGACCGGCTACCTCTTCCTTGAAGGCTTTGACCTCGGCGTGGGAATGCTGATGAAGCTTTTCGCGCGAAACAACACCGAGCGCCGGGTCCTGCTGAACACCGTCGGCCCGGTCTGGGACGGCAACGAGGTCTGGCTGATCACGGCCGGGGCCGCAACGTTTGCGGCGTTCCCGCTGTGGTACGCCTCGCTGTTTTCCGCCCTGTACCTCCCGCTTCTGGTGGTGCTGGTTGCCCTTATCTTCCGTGCCGTGGCGTTCGAATACCGCGGCAAGGGTGACAGCGACACATGGCGCGCGCGCTGGGACTGGGCCATCGCCCTGGGCTCCTTCTTTGCCGCCTTCGGTGTCGGCGCCGCCCTGGCCTTGACCACCACCGGCCTGCCGCTGAATGCGAACGGTGACCGCGAAGGCGGCGCGTTCGCCTGGTTCAGCGGTTACGCCGTGCTGGGCGGGCTGGCCGTGGTGGGATTCTCCCTGCTGCACGCGCTGGCGTTCCTCGCACTGAAGACCGACGGCGACATCCGCCACCGTGCGCGCCGCTGGTTCGTCCAGCTGCTTCCGGTCCTGCTGCTGCCTTTGGCAGGCTGGGCACTCATCATCCAGTTCCTGTCGGGCAAGGCGTGGACCTGGGCGGCCGTGATCGTGGCCGTCATTGCCGCAGCAGCCGCTTGGTTCCTGGCACGGCGGGGATCCGAAGGCAGGGCGTTTATGGCGATGGGGGTCTTCCTCATCCTCGGCAGCGCGTCAATCTTCGGTGCGGTGTTCCCGGTGGTGCTGCCCTCCACCCTGGACCCTGCCTTTGACCTCACTGTTGCCAACGCGTCGTCGTCCGAGTACACGCTCGGGCTCATGAGTGTGGTGGCAGCCGTTGGCCTGCCCCTCGTCATCACCTACCAGGCGTGGACCTACTGGGTGTTCCGGCGCCGTGTCAGCGCGTCCCAGATCCCCGCGGCGCACAGCTTCCTCCCGGCCATTGCCGTCCGGGCATTCACCACGAAGGGCTGACCGGCCGTGCGCCCAGACTTTCCGGCCGGACCGGCCACGCGCTCCGCCATCTACTGGCTTGGCCTGCTGGCAGCGCTGAAGGCGCTGTCACTGGTCCTGATGGGGCAGGCCGTGGCTGCCATGCTGGCCGGGCTGGCTACCGGGAACGGGTCGTGGGCCGAGCAGCTGCCCTGGGGCCTGGCCGGCGTTGTCCTAAGGTCCGCCACTGTCTGGGCCCAAGGCATCGCCGCGCGCCGCGCCGCGCTGGGCATCAAGGAGGAACTCCGCTCCGAGCTGCTGGCCCGGGCCCTGCGGAACGGTGCCCGGGGTACCGGTCCGGCCGATGGCGGGCTGGCCGTCCTGGCTACGCGCGGGCTGGACGCGCTGGACAGCTACTACACGCAGTTCCTACCCGCTCTGGTGAACTGCGCCGCGATCCCGCTGCTGCTCGGGGCCCGCATCCTGTTCTCTGACTGGGTCAGCGCGGTGGTGATTGTCCTGACAGTTCCGCTCGTTCCGCTGTTTATGGTGCTGATTGGCCGCTATACCGAGGACCATGTCCGCGAGGCCCAGGAAACCCTGACCCGGCTGTCCGCACACATGCTGGAACTGGCCAAGGGCCTTCCCGTGCTGGTGGGGCTGGGCCGTGCCACCGCGCAGCGCAAGGCCCTGGAGGAGATCTCGGAGGAATACCGCGCCAGGACCATGGGGACATTGCGCACCGCATTCCTGTCCGCACTGGCGCTGGAACTGATCGCAACCATTTCCGTAGCAGTGGTTGCCGTATTCATCGGCGTCCGTCTGGTGCACGGCGACATGCCGCTTGAGGCCGGCCTCCTGGCGCTGATTCTTGCGCCGGACTGCTACCTGCCGCTGCGCGAGCTGGGCACCGCCCACCACGCCAGTGATGACGGCCGGGCGGCCCTCGCCGAGACCAGGAAGGTCACCGAAGCACCCGAGCCGCAGCCGCTGCCCGTACAGGGACGCGAAGCTGCCGCGTCCGACGGCGGCAGCCGGGGTTCCGTGCCCGGGTCCGGGGGAGTGACGGTCACCGACCTCAGTGTCACGTACTCCGGACGGTCCGCTCCCGCCGTCGGGCCGTTAACGTTCACTGCCCCGCACGGGCTGATCACCGCCCTGGACGGTCCCAGCGGCGCCGGCAAAAGCACCGTCCTTGGCGTGCTGGCCGGGACCATCGGGGACGGCGGCGGAACCACAGTTTCCGGCCGCCTCTCCGGCCTGGCACGGGACGCGGTCGCCTGGGTCCCGCAGCATCCGGTGATGGTGGCGGACTCCGTGCTCGAGGAGGTCATGCTGTACCTCGGTGGCGGAAGGGGCTCAGATACTCCGGCAGCCGCCCAGGCGGCCATGGATTGTCTGGCCGCTGCGGCTGCCGGGCACCTTGCCGGCCGCCATCCGGCCGAACTGAGCCCGGGCGAGCTGCGGCGCGTTGCGCTGGCCCGCGGCCTGGCCCGCATCAAGTCCGGTGCCACCTTGCTGCTTCTCGACGAGCCCACCGCGCACCTTGACGGCGTGTCGGCGGCGCTGGTGCAGGACTCGATCCGTGCGCTCCGGGGCCAGGTCACCGTCATCCTGGTGGCCCACGATAAGCAGACCCGCGAGGTGGCTGACCACCTGGTACCTGTTTCCGCCCACGGCATCACAGCGCCCTCCGACGGAGCTGTGCTGTCAGCAGGGACAGGGCCGTCCGGAACCGTGTGCGACGGAACCGGGGCCATTGTGGAGCAAGAGCATGCCCCGGAAATTTCCGGGCGTCGCCCGGCGAGGACGCAGAACCTTGCCGCCGCGGATCTCCGGCCAGGCAGGACTGCCCGCCTCGTGGCCGGCCTGCTGGCACCGGTGGCTGGCCGGTTCGCCGGCGCCGCCGTGGTGGGCACTTTTGCCGCCCTTTTCGCCGTTGCCCTGTCCGGCCTCTCCGGCTGGCTCATCATCAGGGCCAGCGAACAGCCGCCCATCCTGTACCTGCTCACTGCCATCGTCGGGGTGCGGTTCTTCGGGATCGGGCGCGCCGTCCTGCGCTACTGGGAACGGCTCCTGCTGCACGATGCCGTCTTCGGCGCCCTCACCCGCCTGCGCGGCCGGCTCTGGGAATCACTGAGCCGCAAGGCACTTTCACTGCGGCGGCTCCTGCAGGGCGGCAACGTCCTGGGTACGGTGATTGACGACGTCGACACTGTCCGCGATCTGCTGCCGAGGGTTGTCCTGCCGCCCACGACGGCGCTCGCCGTGGCCGGTTCGGCGCTGGTGGCAAGCGCCCTCGTGGCGCCTGCCGCGCTGCCGGCCGTTGCCTTGGCAGCAGCTGTCAGCCTGTTCGTGGCGCCGTCCGCCGCCCTGTGGGGGGACCGCCGCTCGGCCACAGCGGAACAGAGCCTGCGGGCAGGCGTCCTGCGGCGCACGTCCGCCGCGCTGGATGCCCGGGCCGAGCTGCACGCGAACGGCATCGCTGCAACGGTCCTGGACGCGCTGCGCTCCGAGGACCGCCTGGCCACCCGGGCATCGCAGCGTTCCGCTTGGGCCGAAGGCCTCGGCCAGGCCATCACCGTCGCCGCCTGCGGCACCGCCGCCTTGGGTGCTGCCGTGCTGACCGCACCCCAGGTGCTGGCAGGAACCATGGAGCCCGCCACCGCCGCGGTTATTGTCCTCCTGCAGCTTGCACTCGTGGAACCGTACGCGGTGATGACGACGGCGGTGCGCCAGTACCCGGCGCTACGCAGCGTTATGGGCCGGGTCGGTGAGTCAGGGGTGCTGGATGGTGGCGCCACGGAAACCGGGGCCGGCGACGGCCTGCATGCTGTCCCTGCCCGTTCCGGTGCCGCCCCGGGGGTTGAACTGGAAGGCGTCGGGGCGGCCTGGCCCGGCGGGGAACCCGTGTTCTCCGGGGTCTCCGCCACGGCCGGACCCGGCACGTGGCTGGCGGTAACCGGGCCGTCCGGCGCGGGGAAATCCACGCTGCTCGCCGTCCTGCTGGGATTCCTGCCCGCCGCCACGGGCCGGGCCGCGGTGACCGGCACGGCGGCCTGGTGCCCGCAGGAGGCACACCTGTTCGATTCGACGCTGCGGGGCAACCTGATGCTGGGCGTCCCCTCCGCAGCGGCGGTGCCTAGTGCTGATGCGCCTGCCGCCGGTGGAGCCGAGCTGGAAGCGGCGCTGGCCGCCGTCGGCCTCAGCGCCCTGGTGTCGCGGCTGCCGGCCGGGCTGGACACCCGGATTGGGCCGGGTGGTTCCTTCCTCAGCGGCGGCGAGCGGCAACGGCTGGCCGTGGCGCGGACCCTGCTGACGGGGGCTGGGGTTATCCTGCTCGATGAGCCCACGGCTCATCTGGACGCACAGTCGGGACGGGAAATGCTGGCAGACCTCCGCGCCGGCCTCAAAGACCGCACGGTGGTCATGGTCACCCACAATCCGGCCGACATCCAGCCGGATGACACCCGGCTGGAGCTCTCGGCGTTGTCCCGGACGGGCCCGGCTGCTTCGCTGGTGGGTTGAGTCCCCTCAGCCGTCCACGTCGTGGAGGTGATGGACGACGTCGTGCAGGAAGTACTGGGCCAGCGTCAGGACCGTGAATTCGGAACCGTTGCTGCGCAGGCCCCGCCGTCCCCACTCTGACTCCCGGACGCCGGCGAAGGACTCGGCAATCTGCTTGCCCTCGGCCGTCAGCTCGGCGCTGACCACGGCGGGATCGGCATTGGCGTAATCCTTATCGACTGCTGTTTGGTCCTGGTCCCAGTTCTCAAATCGGGCGCCGTCGGCGTCGAGCATAAGGTTCAGCCGCTGGTCGAACAGCGTGAAGACGTCGCGGACGTGGCAGGCATATTCCAGCGCCGACCACGTGCTGTCATCCGGGCGTTCTGCAACGTCAGGCCGGCGGAGGACGGCCCGCCAGCGCGGGAGCATGTTTTCCACGCTGCCCGGCACCGTGGCCGGTGTGGCGGTGACAGCGTCGAAGGAGCACGCGGGGCACGGCCGGGAGAGGACCCAGGTCCAGTCCTTTTCATCAGGAATGATAGGCATGGCAGCAGTCTAGGACGGATCGCTCCAGGCCATGGCCGGACCCACCGCGTCCACTGCCTGGGACAGCGGAATCCCCGAACCGTCGCGCCGGCCGTGCTCCTGCGGCAGCGACCTGGCAATACCGGCGAGCGATGAGGCCTTCGCGGGGCCGTGCCCGGCCCACGCCAGCAGCAGCGTGTCTTCGCCCTTGAGGAACCTGTGGGCGCGAACGCCGGCTGTTGCACGGCCCTTGGCAGGGTATTCGGCGAAGGCCGTCACTTTCGCCGCACCCGGAGCGGTGCCCGGCAGGGCGCCGCTCGTGCCGGCAATGGTGACCACCACGGCGTCGTCGTCGGCGGCGGTGACCGCCCCGAAGAACAACACCTGGTCCCCGGCGCCGAGCTTGATACCCACCATGCCGCCTGCCGTCCGGCCCTGGGCCCGGACGTTGGCGGCGCTGAAACGGAGCAATTGAGCCTCACGGGTCAGGAACACCAGATCGGTCTCCTCAGACCCGGCCGGCGCCACACCCACCACCTCGTCCTTGTCCTTGAGCGCAATGACTTCCCAGTCCTCGCGGTTCAGGGGGTAATCGGGCTGGACCCGCTTGACCACACCCTGGGCGGTGCCGATGGCCAGGACTTCATCCAGCGGGGCGAACGCCACCAGCGCTTCACCCTTCAGCAGCGTGAGGAAGTCCTTGGCCGGAACACCGCCGGCGAGGTTGGGCAGGCCGGACATCGGCGGCAGCACCGGCATGTCCATGACCTGAAGCCGCAGCATCCGGCCCTGTGAGGTGACCGCCGCTATTTCCCCGCGGGCCGAGGTCTTGACCACTGAACGGAAAACGTCGTGCTTGGCCCGCGGTCCGGACTCGGCGAGGGGCTCCTGGTTGGACGTGCGCGCGATCTGGCCCGACGCCGTCAGGATGGCCCAGCAGGGATCGTCCGAGATCTCCAGGGCGAGCGGCGCGGCCTGGCCTTTGCCGTTGGGGGCGGCCGCCAGGGCTGCCGCCACGGTGGGGGAGACGGCCTCGGATTCGAGCAGGACCGTCCGCCGCGGAGTGCCGTATTTTTCGGCGATTTCGCCGAGTTCGGAGGACACAAGTCCCCGCAACCGTTCCTCGGAGCCGAGGATGGCTTCCAGTTCCGCGATCTCGCGGCGCAGCTCCTCCTGCTCCTTTTCAAGCTCGATCCGGGAGTACTTGGTCAGCTGCCGCAGCCGCAGTTCCAGGATGTAGTTGGCCTGGATCTCGGAAAGGTCGTAAATGGACATCAGCCGGACCCTGGCCGCCGCCACCTCATCCGAGGAGCGGATGATCTGGATGACCTCATCGATGTCCACGATGGCGATCAGGAGGCCCTCCACCAGGTGCAGGCGGTCCTTCTTCTTGCCCAGCCGGAACGACGTCCGCCGGCGCACCACATCGATCCGGTGCTCCACGTACACGGAGAGCAGCTTTACCAGGCCGAGGGTCTGCGGCTGGCCGTCCACCAGCGTCACGTTGTTGATGCCGAAGGAATCCTCCATCGGCGAGTAGCGGTAGAGCTGCTGGAGCACGGCGTTCGGATTGAACCCGTTTTTCAGCTCGATGACCAGGCGCAGGCCATGCTGGCGGTCCGTCAGGTCAACGATGTCACTGATCCCGGTCAGTTTCTTGCCATTGACGGCGTCTTTGATCTTCTCGATCACCTTTTCGGGGCCCACCATGTAGGGAAGCTCGGTGACCACCAGGCCGGTGCGCCGGGCCGAGAGCTGCTCGATCTCCACCTTCGCCCGGGTCTTGAATGAACCGCGTCCGGTGGCGTAGGCGTCCCGGATGCCGTCCAGGCCCACGATCCGGCCGCCTGTTGGCAGGTCCGGCCCCGGTACAAAGCGCATGAGGTCATCGAGGGTCGCGTCCGGGTGGGCGATCAGGTGCCGCGCGGCGGAGATGACCTCCACCAGGTTATGCGGGGCCATGTTGGTGGCCATCCCGACGGCGATGCCAGTGGCGCCGTTGACCAGCAGGTTGGGGAACGCGGCCGGGAGGACATCGGGCTGGGTCAGCTGATTGTCGTAGTTGGGGACAAAGTCCACCACGTCTTCGTCGAGGTGGTCGGTCAGCGTCAGGGCTGCTGCCGCGAGCCGGGCCTCCGTGTACCGGGGGGCCGCGGGACCGTCGTCGAGGGAGCCGAAGTTGCCGTGGCCGTCAATCAGCGGCAGGCGCAGCGAGAAGTCCTGGGCCATCCGCACCATGGCGTCATAGATGGCGGTATCGCCGTGGGGGTGGAGCTTGCCCATGACCTCTCCCACCACCCGGGCGCTCTTGACGTGGCCGCGGTCCGGACGCAGGCCCATCTCACTCATCATGTACAGGATCCGGCGCTGGACCGGCTTGAGCCCGTCCCGGGCATCAGGCAGGGCCCTGGAGTAGATCACCGAATACGCATACTCCAGGAAGGAGCCTTCCATCTCGGACGTAACATCGATGTCCACGATGTTCTCGACGAAATCCTTGGGTGCGTCCCCGGCAGGGGCTGGGCTTTGGCGGCGGGCCATAGGGCTGGTGGATCCTTCTGGGTTACGGGTGGTGCTGTGGTCTGGGCGCAGGTGTGGAGGATAACTCCGGGCACACGGCCTGCACCGTCAGTTTGTGGTTAGGCTAAGCCTATGGTGGATCAGCCCGGGGACGGCGAATATCCGGAACATTGGGAAGCCGATGTCGTGCTCCGTGACGGCGGCACAGCCCATCTGAGGCCTATCCACCCCAGCGATGCGGACGCGGTCCAGGCTTTCCACACCGGGCAATCGCAGAACTCAATCTACATGCGCTTCTTCGCATTCAAGGCCCGGCTGTCCAGCAAGGAGCTCAAGCGCTTCACCGAAGTGGACTACAAGGACCGGGTTGCCCTGGTGATCACCTTCGGCGGCGAAATCCTGGGGATCGGCCGCTACGACAGGCTGGATGACCCCCTCGAAGCCGAAGTCGCGTTCAACATCGCCGACGCCCACCAGGGCCGGGGAATCGGCTCAATCCTGCTCGAACACCTTGCCGCAGCCGCCCACGAAAACGGGATCCGCCGCTTCAGCGCCGAAGTGCTGCCCGAAAACCGCAAAATGCTGATGGTGTTCGCCGACGCCGGCTACGACGTCAAACGCCATTTCGACGACGGAGTGGTGAGCCTGGAGTTCAACATCGACCCCACCGAAAAGTCCCGGGCGGTGATGGAGTCACGCGAGCACCGCGCCGAGGCGAGGAGCGTCCGGGACCTGCTGGCGCCTTCGTCCATTGCAGTCATCGGCGCGAGCCGCAAGTGGGGGACCGTGGGGTACCAGCTGCTCGAACACATCATTGAAGGCGGTTTTTCCGGGCAGGTCTACGCCATCAACCCGGAGGCACTGGAGCTCGCCGGAATGCTGTCCTTCAGCCGGATTTCCGAGATCCCGGAGCCGGTGGGGCTGGCCGTGATCGCCGTCCCCTACGAGGAAGTGGCCACCGTGGTTGACCAGTGCGCCGCGGCCGGGGTCAAGGGGCTGGTGATTGCCTCCGCGGGCTTCGCGGACGACGGCGAACGCGGCCTCACCCGCCAGCGCAACCTGGTCCGCAAGGCCCGGGCCAACGGCATGAGGGTGATCGGGCCCGCGTCCCTGGGGATCGTGAACACCCATCCCGACGTGAAACTGAACGCCTCCATGGCGCCCTCACTACCGCGGCGCGGGGGCCTGGGCCTGTTCAGCCAGTCGGCGGCGATCGGTGTTTCCCTCTACGCGGCGTCTCACCGCCGCCGGCTGGGCCTTTCCACGTTCCTGTCGGCGGGCTACCGCGCGGACGTCTCCGGCAACGACATGATGCAGTTCTGGGAGGACGACGCCGACACCGCCGCGGTAGGCCTCTACCTGGAGTCGATCGGGAACCCCCGCAAATTCTCCCGGATCGCCCGGCGGCTCGCCCGCACCAAGCCCGTGGTGGTGGCCAAATCAGAAACCATGGGCCTGCGGCTGCCGCCCGGCCACGCAGTCCGGACCACCCAGGCGCCTGCCGGTGCGCTGGACGCCATGATGCGCCAGGCCGGCGTCATCCGGGTCGAGACAATCGAACAGCTGATGGACATCACCCAGATAGTGTCCGGCCAGCCGCTCCCGGCGGGGCCCGGACTGGCCATTTTCAGCAACTCCCTGGCGCTGGGCAAAGTGGTGGCGGACAGCGCCGAGGCCCACGGCCTGACTGTGGATGGCATCGTCACCGACGTGGATCTCGACGCCGGCATGTCACTGGCGCTGCCGGCCCTCCGCCGCAGCCTCCAGGACACCCTCGCATCTGACACCGTCCACGCCGTGGTGGCCGCGCTGCTGCCGGTGCGCGGCCTGACCGTGGACCACATCGCCGAGGTCCTGGCCGAATGCTCGGCCGCCGCCGGAAAACCGGTAGTCGCCGCCTTCACCGGCATCCTTGATTCCTCGATCTACGTGGAGGGCATGGTGGGAGGTGAGGGCCGGACAGTTCCCTGCTTCTCGAACGCCGGTGCGGCTGTGGCGGCGCTCGCCGCCGTGGTGCGCTACGCGGAATGGGTGGCACGGGACCCCGGCCACTTTGTCCAACCTGACGGCTGCGATCCGGAAGGCGCACGGATCCTGCTGGACCAGCTTCTGCGCGATGTCCACGGGGAGCAGCTCAAGACCCTCGATCCGGGGTCCGCGGCAGAGCTGCTGGCGCACTACGGCATTGCGGTGCTCCCGTCCGCCGGTTTCGACTCAGAGGACGAGGCGGTTGCTGCCGCCGGCAGGCTGGGCTGGCCGGTCGCGCTGAAAACCACCGACCCGGCGCTGCGCCACCGCCTGGACCTGGGCGGAGTCCGCCTCGACGTCGAGGATCCGGATTCCCTCCGCCGCAACATCGTGCAGATGCGGCGCTCACTGGCACCCTACGGTTCGTCGGCCCTGGAGGTGCAGTCCATGGCGCCGGTGGGGCAGGCGTGCACGTTCCGGGCCATTGAGGATCCGCTGCTTGGACCGGTGGTCTCCTTCGGGCTCGCCGGGGACGCCGTCAACCTTCTGGATGACTGGGCACACCGCGTTCCTCCGCTGTCCGCGGCCGATGTGAAGGACTTCATCCGTGGGCCCCGGGCCGTCCGCAAACTCTTCGGCTACCAGGGCCTTCCCGCCGTGGACATTGACGCCCTGGAGGAAGTCGCCGGGCGGTTGGCCTGGATGAAGGACAACCATCCGGAAATAGCCCTGGTGGAATTCAACCCGGTCCTCTGCGGAACCCGGGGCGTGTCCATCCTGGCCGCTGATATCCGGATCGGCAACGCAGCCCAGCGTACCGACAGCGCCCGTCGGGCCATGCTGGGCTGACCGCGGTTAGCATGTCCCCGGCCGATCTGTGAAAATGGGGGGATGAGCTCACAGCCTTCCCCGTCGACGCCTTCCACCTCCGGCAGTGACAGCCAGGCAACCCGCCCCCACAGCTCACACAGCCACACGCCCCAGGGGCAGAGCCTGGACGGTGCACTCCAGAAGGCTGGTTTCTACCCGCGCCTGGTGGCCGACGTCGTTGACGACGCCCTGGACGGCCGCGAATGCGTGGCCCACCTGGTGCACCTGGAAACCCACTTTGACCGGGCCGAAGTCCGCCGCCACATCACCGTGCTGGTCCTGACCTCAGACATGCTGGTGATCACCCACGTGGACGACCAGCAGCTCGATGAGGCCGGCGAACAGATCGTGGCCCAGATTTCCACCGAATCCGTGCCCGTCGCGCAGATCCGCTCCGTGGTCCTGAGCTACATGTACTCCCAGCCGCAGGACTACAAGCCCTCGGATCCGGTCCGGGAAGTCACCCTCGCGATTGCCTGGTCCGGCGGCCAGCGGCTGGACATCGGCCCCGCCAGCTGCGGAGACCCGCAATGCGAGGCAGACCACGGCTACAGCGGCACCATTGCCCAGGAGGACATCGTCCTGCGGATCAGCGCCGAAGCCGACGGTCCGCAGGCCGTCCAGGACGCCAAACTCTTTGCCCGCGCCCTGCGGGCCGTGAACACCGGTTCCACGGCTCCCGTGCCGCACGCCGGCCAGACGCTCCAGCCCCGGCCCCGGACGGGTGTGTTCGGAAACCGGCTCAGCCGCGGGCACCAGCAGCGCTGAGATGCCGGACCAAGGGAAAGCAACAGTCTCCTCAGCCTCTTCCGCCGCGGTTTCCCAAGGGGCCGCCCCGCAGCTGAGCATGCC
This sequence comes from Arthrobacter sp. 4R501, assembly GCF_002929755.1. Classification (NCBI taxonomy): domain Bacteria; kingdom Bacillati; phylum Actinomycetota; class Actinomycetes; order Micrococcales; family Micrococcaceae; genus Arthrobacter; species Arthrobacter sp. 4R501. The sequence goes on from NZ_PJIW01000009.1 coordinate 36,659, forward strand.
GCCCGCGCCTGCCTTTGGCCGGCGGTCCATCGGGGATGTCCTCACCAGCGCGGCGGCCAGCCTCGGGGTAGAAGGTTTCACGAACTCCCTGGGCCTTCCGCCGGCGTCGCGCGTCTGCGTGGTCCTGGCCGACGGCCTGGGCCGGAACCTGCTCAAACAGAAGTCTGCCCACACGCCCTTCCTGCGCTCCGTGATGCAGTCCGGGCAGGGGGAAGTTCCCGTCTGGCTGGACTCCACGTTCCCCTCAACCACGGCCGCTGCCCTGGCCAGCTTCGGCACGGGACTCCCGCCCGGCCAGCACGGAATGGTGGGCTATGACGTCCTGGACCCGGACCAGGACAAAGTCGTCAACATGCTCGGCAACTGGGATGCCAAGGTGGACCCCGCTGAGTGGCAGCCGTTTCCTACCGTCCTCGAACGGGCTGCCGATTCAGTTAATGTGACCACGGTCAGCCTGCCGCAGTTCGGCAACTCGCCCATGACGCAGGCGGCCCTCCGCGGCGGGAATTTCGTCTCAGCCGTGACGGCCCACGCGCGCACAGAAGCCGCCGCCGAAGCCATGGACACAGCCGGGAAGTCCCTGATGTACTTTTACGTCAACGAACTGGATAAGGCCGGCCACCGGCACGGTTGCCAGTCCGAACAGTGGGAACACCAGCTCGAAGAGCTTGACGCAACCGTCAAACGGCTGCACGCGTCGCTCCCGGCCGGGACCACCGTCGTGCTCACTGCGGACCACGGGATGCTCGACGTCCCGGAACAGCAGCGGATCGACTTCGCCGCGGACGCGTCGCTTGTTGACGGCGTGCGGCATACGGCGGGGGAGCCCCGGATGGTACATCTCTACCTTGAGGATCCGGCAGACGCCGCGGGCCGGGAGCGCTTGCTGGGCGCGTGGCGTGCCCGTTTCGGCGACAGGATCTGGGCCTTTACCCGGGAGGATGCCATCGCCGCCGGACTGTTCGGGACACTGCGCCCGGCCGTCGGGCCCCGGATTGGCGACATCATGATTGCAGCGCGGGACGCGCTGGCCCTCTACGACACGCGCCGCGGGCGCCCGGCCGCCATGGAGGTGGTGGGCCAGCACGGCTCGCTGACCAAAGCCGAACGCGAAGTACCGCTGCTGTGCTTTAAGGCCGAAGGCAAGCCACGGCGACGCTGAGGCGTCAGTCCCGTTTGGTCCCGAAGACAATCTCGTCCCAGCTGGGAACCGTGGACCGCTTCGGTTTTGCGGGCTGCCGTTCAGGCTGGTCCGCGTCATGGTCGTGGTGCTGCCCCGATCCTGCGTCGTCGGTGCCGGCCGCGTAGGCCGCCCGGCGCGGGCTGCCGCCGCCCAGCAGTTCGTCCAGGCCCACGTTCGGCGCGGGACGCCCCGGAGCTGTCTCGCCGGGGGCACCCTGCCCTGCGGGACGAAGCGGGGACGCCACAATGGTGACTTCCCTCGTGTCGGTACTGACGCCGTCGTGCAGTTTCAGGACGTCATCGTCCTCGGAGTCCCGGTGCGGCGGGATGAGGCTCAGCCGGGACAGCATTGACGGCCGCGCATCACGCTTGCGGGTGAGGGGATCGGCGGCCGCGGCAGGTGCGGCGTCATCCTGCGCGGTGGACTCGGCAGGTGCTGCCTCGCGTGTTTCGGGCTCCCGGTACTTCTGTTCCCTGGAATCCGGTTCAGGGACCACCTCCGAGGGACGTGGATGGGCAGCGGGCACGCCGTGGGTCAGCAACAGCGCCAGGGCGTCGTCCGCGTCTTCGTCGACACCCAGACGCTGGCCGCGGCGTGAACGGAGCATATCCAGGAGACCGTCAGATTCCCTGGCCTGCGGGACGGCCTGCGGGCCGGTCGAATTTCGGGCGGCCGCTGCTTCCGCGTCGGTTTCAAAGTCAAACGGGCGGTCCGAGACAGCAGTGAGGCGGCGGGCCGGAACGGGGCCGTCCAGCGGTTCCAGCTCACTGAGCTGCTGGGCCCAGCGGTTGGCGTTCTGCAGCGACTTGCGGACCGGGCTGAACGTCCACCGGGCAGGCGGCTCTTCCCCGATGCCGGAGGTGCCGTCCTTTTTGGCTTCAAAACGGGCCACCACGGTCCAATTGCCGTCCTGGCGCCGCCACGAATCCCACTCCACGGTGGAAGGTTCAATCCCGTGGGCTGAGAGCCGGTGGTTGACCATGTCGTGGAGGGAAGCCGGGTGGTCGCCGAAAATGGAGCGGTAGGTGTCATGGCCGGGGGAGGGCGAAGCCACTTCCACCTTCCGTGCCTGTTGCGCTACATACTCCCGCTCGGCAAGGACCGGGCCCTCATACCGCTCGACCTTTGCGAGGGGAAGCCCGGAAAGCTCAGCCACCTCCGCTGCGGTGGCACCGCTGCGGATCCGAGACTGGATGTCCCGCGGGGACATGGCAATGGGCGCAGCCGCGGAAGCCGTCTTCGCCGAAGACCGGCTGGCCGTCCGCAGTGCTTCATCGATCGGCAGCTGGAACATCTCGCCGCCGGCACCGCTCAACAGGAGATGCTCCCCGTCGTCGTGTACGCCTACAAGCCGTAGATCCTGCATACAAATCCTCCACCCTGGCATTACTGTCAATCGAAACTCTGCCACTCACCGGCACCCTTTTGGGTTAGGAGCAAGGGCGCGCCGCGATATTCCGGCACTTTCGGACGCCAGTGCGGTCAGTAGCGGGGGTTTGCGCAGTGCCAGCGGACAGCACCGGCGCGGAAGTCTGGATTTTGCCGCGTGCATGCGGAAGGATGGGCCCACGCCGGGCACAAACCCGGGGTGTCCGGCGTTATCAAGGGTGTCACCCGCTGACCGGAAGGAACGGAGTTAAGCCGCGATGGCCACCGACTACGATGCGCCGCGAAAATCCGAAGAAGACCTCACCGAGGATTCGCTGGAGGATCTGAAAACCCGGCGATCAGATAACCCGACGGCCGCGGTTGATGTGGACGAAAGCGACCTCGCCGCAGGCTACGAGCTTCCCGGGGCGGACCTGTCCGGCGAGGAGCTGCTGGTTCTGGTGGTGCCTCCACAAGCGGACGAGTTTACGTGTTCCTCGTGCTTCCTGGTCCGGCACCGTTCGCAGATTGCGCGGGAAAAGGACGGCCACTTCTATTGCAAGGAGTGCGAGGGCTGAACGGCTATTTCCCCTATTTCCGCGAAAGCGCGGCAGTGAGTTCCTCGGGCCGCCTGGACGACGTCAGCCAATAGGGGGTCCGGTCAGACGGGTCCGTGATTTCGATCCGCACCACCGGGTCGATCCAGCCACGGATGCACAGGTAGGCGAGGCCGTTGAGCCGGGTCCCGCGTTGGGCCGTGGCGTCTTTGCCGTGGAACGCTGCCGCGTCGCCGACGAAGCGGCGCTCAATGGTGGCGCGTCCTACCGTCAAGGCGTCACTGGTGACCAGGATCGTCGGAGTGGACAGCACGAGCAGGACAGCAATGATCGTGAACAGGAGGCTGGCCGCCGTATAGCCCGCAACCATGCTGATCGGGGCGAAAACGAGGATCCCGGCACCGGAGATCCCCGCCGCGATGATCCAGATCCAGACGTTCGGCCACAGCCTCTCCCGGAAAACTGCCGGGGTGCCGGCAGAGGGGGCATCAGGGACGGGCGCGGTGGAGCTGGATTCGGGCATGCCACCAGCTTTCCACCTTTGGCTGGCTATTTCATCTTGGGTTCATCCGGTCGTGGCCTGCGGCGTCCCGTTGAATCTAGGACGGAACGGCGGCTGGGCGTTAGAGTGAGTGACTGTGACTGACGAACTTGCCACTGTTGAAACCGTTCCTGACGATGAGCTGGCCGGCTCTGCACAGGATGCAGCCGCAGCCTACGGGGCCCCGACGCTGCAGGTGCAGCTGAAGATGCTCGACGCCGGACTGGAGGCACCTTCCTATGCCCACCCCGGCGACGCGGGAGCTGACCTGCGGACCCGGGAAGATGTGGTCCTGGCACCGGGGGAGCGGAAGCTGGTGGCTACCGGTGTTTCCATCGCGCTGCCGGACGGGTTTGTAGCCCTGGTCCACCCTCGCTCCGGCCTGGCCACGAAGCATGGGCTGACTATCGTCAATGCGCCCGGCACTGTGGATGCCGGTTATCGCGGGGAAATTTCCGTGACCCTCCTCAACACCGATTCCAGGAACGCCATAGAGCTGCGGCGCGGCGATAGAATTGCACAGATGGTGATCCAGCGGGTGGAATATGCGCAGTTTGTCCCCGTCAACGAATTGAGCGAATCGGTGCGGGGAGCCGGCGGATTCGGATCCACCGGCGGCTTCACCTCGCCAAACGCCTGACACAGCCGACGGCGGCAACGAGAGTTGGTTGCCCGCGGCAGCAAGACTTCCGACGGTACCCACCGGGCCCGGCGAGTCACTTTCACAACTAAGGAGACAATCCCCATGGTTTTTGGGCTCGGCAGGAAATCAAAGAAGGAACAGCCGGCCGACCCGGACGAATCCCAGGCCTCAGCGGAATCAACGGATTCCGCTGACACGGCCTCGGCGGACCCCGGGCGTCGGGTTTCGGGCCCCTTTGATGTTTCCGAGGTCTCCAGCCGCGAGGGATATGTTGACCTCGGTGCGCTGCTGATTTCCCCGAGCGAGGGGCTCCAGCTCCGGCTCGAAGTTGAGGAAGCCACCCAGCGCGTGGTCGCTGTGACCATGGACCTGAACGGCTCCAGCCTTCAGCTGCAGGCGTTTGCTGCTCCCAAGACCGAGGGGCTGTGGGACGAGATCCGCGAACAGATCGGTCAGTCCGTGGGAAGCCAGGGCGGGCAGGTTGAAGAAGTCCAGGGTGGCTTCGGAACCGAACTGATCGCCAAACTGCCCGCCGGTGCACAGGACGGCAGCCAGGGCTACCGGGTGGCGCGCTTCATAGGCATCGACGGGCCGCGTTGGTTCCTGCGCGGCGTCCTGGGCGGCGCGGCAGCGATGGAGCGCGAGGCTGCGGCACCGCTTGAGTCCCTTTTCCGCAAGATTGTGGTCATCCGGGGCGACAGCCCCATGCCGCCCCGGGACCTGCTTCAGCTGCGGCTGCCCAAGGATGCCAGCGTCACCCCGCCGCCTGGTGCCCCCGAATTCAATGCCCCCGAGTTCAAGGGCCCCGAACGCGGTCCGGAAACCACTCAGATTGGGTGATTCCCGCCAAGGTCCCCCGGAATCCTCCCCGGACGCGGGGATGCCGGTCAGCCGGCTGCCGGAACGGGGGAGGGTAGTGTGTCAGGGGCACATCGAATCGGTCACCTACATGCCCGCGGACCGGAACGCGGCATTCACCGCCATTGTCTCGGACCCCGACATTCGCGAAACGGGCGCCAAACCGGCACAGGGAACGAGTGGCCGCCTGCGTGTGGTCTGGCTGGGGCGGCGCCGGGTGCCGGGCATCGAGGCCGGGACCGTACTCCGCCTTGAGGGCATGCTGTCCCAAAGCCAAGGCCTGCCCACCATGTTCAACCCGCGCTATGAAATACTTTCCCGCCAGGAGAACGAATGACCTCGCCCCAGCAGCCCGAGCCGTCCAAACAGCCCGAGCCGTCCGCGGTGACGGGACTTGCTGAGGGCTATGCAGCCAAAGCCGGCCTGCACCGCACCCATGACGGCCGGATCGATGTCCTCAAGAGCGCCGGAGGAATCCAGGGCATCGCCGAAAGCATTGTGCCCGGCCTGGTCTTCCTGATCGCGTTTACCATCACGCGGGACCTGACGCCGTCGTTGGTGGCCGCGCTGGCCTCCGCCGCGGTGTTTACGGTGGTCCGCCTCGTCCAGCGGCGCCCGCTGACCCAGGCCCTCGCCGGCGTGGTGGGGGTGGGAATCTCGGCCTGGCTCGCCAACACCACGGGCAAGGCCGAGGACTTCTACCTGCCGGGCTTCTTCACGAACACCGCCTACATCCTCGCCATGGTGATCTCCATCGCGATCAAGTGGCCGGTGGCCGGCCTGCTGTTCGGGATCATCCGCAACGAAGGGCTGGACTGGCGCAAGGATCCCGCACGGCTTAAGGCTTACCGCCTGGGCACGTGGATCATCGTGGCTGTCCTGGTACTTCGGCTGATCGTTCAGGTTCCCCTCTACCTGATGGGCGAGGACGGACTCGCCGCCCTTGCCACGACCCGCCTCATCATGGGGGCGCCGCTCTATATCCTCGGCGTCTGGATCGCGTGGCTTGTCACCCGGCCGGTACCAGCGGACGCCGACGCCCCGACGTCGGATCAGCCGCCGAAGCCGTCGTCCTCCGGCGCCTGAGTTTCGGCAGGCGGCAGGCCGTCGGGCTCATGGGAGGCCTCCCCCGGCTCCTCCGCTGATTCGGGCGACAGCAGCGCACGCAACTGATCCTCGGCCGCGATAGTGGTGACGAAGAACAACTCGTCCCCGCCATCGATGACGTCATCCCGGCTGGGAGTGATGGGCGCGTGGTCCCGGAGGATTGCCACCAGCGTGGCGTCCTCGGGCCAATGGATGTCGCCCACCGTCAGGCCAATGACGTGCGAATCGTGCGGCACCGTGAACTCCACCAGCGAAGCGACGCCGGTCTGCAGCGTCAGGAGCCGGACCAGGTCACCGATCTCCACCGCTTCCTCCACAAGCGCGGTCATCAGCTGGGGGGTGTTGACGGCAACGTCCACGCCCCAGGAGTCGTTGAACATCCAGTCATTCTTGGGGTTGTTGACCCGGCCCACGGTGCGGCCCACGCCGAATTCGGTCTTTGCCAGGAGTGAGACCACCAGGTTCACCTTGTCGTCGCCCGTGGCTGAAACAACGACGTCGGCGTCCTCCACCTTCGCTCCCTGCAGGGTGCTGAGCTCGCAGGCGTCCCCCACGAGCCAGTGCGCGCCGCGCAGCCCGCTGCGTCCGATGACCTCAGGCTTGAGGTCGATCAGCAGGATTTCGTGCTTGTGGGCCAGGAGTTCCCTGGCGATCGATGACCCGACGCTGCCGGCGCCGACAATAACAACTTTCACTACAACTCCTTGGCGGGTGCTTTGGCCAGAATCTGGGCGACCTGGGAACTGCGGTCCACCGGCAGCATGGCGTGGACTGTGTCGCCGTCCTGGTACGAAGTCCCGGTTTCCGGAAGAATGCCCTCGCCGAACCTGGTGAGGTATGCCACCCGGATGTCGGCAGCTTTCTCGACCTCGCTGATCCGGTGGCCGATCCAGCCGGCGTCGAGGTCCACCTCGGCGAGGACCAGCCGGCCGGAAGGCTCGCGGAAATCACCGGCGAGATGCTGTTCGGGCAGGATGCGGCGCAAGACCTGGTCTGCGCTCCACCGGACGGCGGCCACTGTGGGGATGCCGAGCCGTTGATAGATTTCTGCCCGGCCGGGATCGTAGATCCTGGCCACAACGTGGGGGACGTGGAAGGTCTCGCGCGCCACGCGGGTGGCCAGGATGTTGGAGTTGTCACCGCTGGAAACGGCCGCGAAGGCGTACGCCTCTGCCACGCCGGCCTGCTGGAGCGTGTCCCGGTCGAAGCCCACACCGGTGACTTTCCGGCCCGTGAAGCCCTGCCGAAGCCGGCGGAATGCGCGGTCGTCCTGGTCGATGATGGCGACGGAATGACCGGCGTCCTCCAGCGTGTGCGCCAGAGTGGCCCCTACCCGGCCACATCCCATGATCACGAAATGCGCCACCGTATCTCCCTCAACTTCCGTAAGCCTGTTGCTGCTGCTAGAACTCTACCGGCAGCGCGCGTGCTGCATCCGCCCGGACGCCGTCATGACATGGGCGGGGAATCAGACTAGCTTTGTGGAGTGCTGACTATATTGAATGCCGTGAAACGGGTGCTGGTGGGCAGGCCCTTCAGGAATGACAGGCTCGCCCATACCTTGCTACCCAAACGGATAGCACTTCCGGTTTTCGCTTCCGACGCACTGTCCTCGGTGGCCTATGCCCCCGATGAAATCCTGCTCACCTTGGCCCTGGCCGGCGTGAGTGCGGTGGCCTTTTCGCCGTGGGTGGGCCTGGCCGTCATGGTGGTCCTCCTGACTGTGGTGGCGTCCTACCGGCAGAACGTGCACGCCTACCCTTCCGGCGGCGGAGACTACGAGATCGCCAACGAAAACCTGGGCAAGTTTTCCGGGCTGACTGTGGCCTCGGCGCTCCTGGTGGACTACGTCCTGACGGTGGCCGTCTCGATGTCCTCGGCGGCCACCTACCTCACCACGGCGGTGCCTTCCCTGCACGGGCAACAGGCCCTGTTCGCCACCATCGGCGTCGTAATCCTTGCCCTCGTTAACCTCCGCGGCATCAAGGAAGCCGGCAGCGTTTTCGCCGTCCCCACGTACATTTTTATGGCGGCGATCCTCGGCATGACGGCGGTGGGCGTCGTCCAGGCCGCGACAGGCCAGCTGGGCGAAGCACCGTCGGCGGCCTTCGAGATTGTGCCGGCTCCCGGTTTCGACGAAGGGCTGGTGGGCCTGGCCGGCGCCTTCCTCCTGCTCCGGGCGTTCTCCTCCGGCGCCGCCGCGCTGACCGGCATTGAGGCCATCAGCAACGGTGTGCCGAATTTCCAGAAACCGAAGAGCAAAAACGCAGCCACCACGCTGTTGCTGCTCGGCGTCATCGCCTCGTCCATGCTGGCCGGCATCATCTTTCTGGCCAACGCCACGAAGGTGCACATTGTGCTGGATCCGGCGACGGAATTCCTGATGAACGGCCTGCCGCTGCCGGAGGATTACATCCAGAGTCCTGCCATCAGCCAGATCGCCCAGACCATCTTCGGCCCGGGATCAATCCTGTTCTTCATTGTGGTCGCCGCCACCGGAGTGATCCTGGTGTTCGCCTCGAACACCGCGTTCAACGGGTTCCCGGTACTTGGCTCCATCCTCGCCCAGGACGGCTACCTGCCGCGCCAGCTGCGGACCAGGGGAGACCGCCTGGCGTTCAGCAACGGTGTCCTTGCCCTGGCCGCCGGAGCGCTGGTGCTGATCCTCGCGTTCAATGGCGACGTCACCAAACTGATCCAGCTCTACATCGTGGGCGTCTTTATTTCCTTTACGCTCAGCCAGCTGGGCATGATCCGGCATTGGGGGAGGCACCTCAAGCTCGCCAAGGACAAAGCCACCCGACGCCGGATGGTGAAGTCCCGCACCATCAACAGCATCGGGTTCGGCATGACGTCCCTGGTCCTGGTGATCGTGCTGATCACCAAGTTCCAGCAAGGCGCGTGGATCGCGCTGCTGGCCATGTTTATCCTGTTCCTGATCATGTGGAGCATCCGGGCACACTATGACAACGTGGCCAAGGAACTTGCCGTGGACGAGGACTCCTCGCCGCGGGCCCTGCCATCCAGGGTCCACGCGGTACTGTTGGTGTCCCACGTGCGCAAACCGGTGTTGCGTGCCCTGGCCTACGCCCGGGCGTCGAGGCCGTCGCGGCTGGACGCCATCACTGTGGACATTAACGCAGAAGAAACCGCGCACACGGTTGCAGACTGGGAAAAGCTGGAGATCCCCGTGCCGCTGACCGTCCTCGCCAGCCCGTACCGGGAAACCATCACGCCCATTATGGAATACGTCAAGAACATGCGCCGTGATTCCCCCCGCGACCTGATCGTGGTCTACATTCCCGAATACGTGGTCGGCAAATGGTGGGAACAGCTGGTTCACAACCAGACGGCGCTGCGTATCAAAACCCGGCTGCACTTCGAACCTGGCGTGATGGTGGCCAGTGTCCCGTGGCAGTTGAAATCGTCCGAAGAAGCCAAAAAAATGCAGGATATCCGATGAACCCCCAGACCCAGAGCCACCCCGCAACTGCCACGGCAGCCCCCACCGAACTGGTGCTCGACGTCGGCCCGGTGGCCCACGGCGGCCACTGCGTGGCCCGGCACGAGGGCAGGGTGATCTTTGTCCGGCACGGCATCCCCGGCGAAAAGGTACGCGTCCGCCTCACCGACGCGGGGGAGTCCGCCAAGTTCTGGCGCGCCGACGTTGTGGAGGTGCTGGAAGCCTCCCCGGACCGGATGGAGCACTTCTGGCGTCCGGCGGACTCCCTCCGCGCCTGGGCCCGTGGGCATCCGCCGGTGGGCGGGGCCGAATTCGGCCACATCTCGCTGGCCCGACAGCGCACGCTCAAGTCGGCGGTACTGGCCGAACAGCTTCAGCGGCTCGCCGCCGTCGAACGCCTGCCCGAAGGGCTGGACCTCGGAAACCTCGTGGAGGCTGTGGAGGCGGGCGGGCCGGATTCCAGCCAGGAGACTGAGCCAACGTACGACGCCGGCACTGGCCTGGGGTGGCGGACGCGCGCCAGCTTCTCGGTGACTCCGGGCGGCAGACTTGGCATGCACGCGCACCGTTCCGACCACGTCATTGCCGTCCGGGAGATGCCGCTCGCAACGGAGCGCATCAACCGGCTGCGCTTGTGGGAGCTCGACCTGACCGGCATCGAGCGCGTGGAGGTGGCAGCGCCGTCGAACGGTTCGCGCCCACTGGTGCTGCTGGCTCCTGCACCCGGCACCAAGCCCAAGCGGCTCAGTGCCATCGCGGCCCAGCTTCCGGACGATGTTTCCGTGGCCACGTTCGACCCCCTGACCGGGGAAGTTGCGCAGCTGCGCGGCCGGACCTGGGTCCAGGAGTCGGCAGCCGGCCACGACTACAGGGTTACGGGCGCCGGTTTCTGGCAGATCCACCGCGACGCGCCCGGGACGCTTGTGGGGGCCATCACAGATTTCCTTCACAATGGCGGATTCCTGGCGCCGGGTTCCGTGGTGGCAGACCTCTATGCCGGGGCCGGGCTGTTCACGGCTCCCCTGGCTGACGCGGTGGGGGAGACCGGGTCCGTTCTCTCGGTGGAAGGCGCGCCGGGAACCAGCCGGGACGCCCGCAAGAACCTTCACGGTGCGCCGCAAGTGGAGATCGAACACGGCCGGGTGGAACGAGTCCTCCGCCAAAAGCCGCGGAATTTCGATGCCATTGTGCTGGACCCGCCCCGGGCGGGCGCCGGGAAGCCCGTGGTCAGCCAGCTGATCGCTGCCGGGCCCCGCGCCATCGCCTACGTCTCCTGCGACCCGGCATCATTTGCCCGGGATGTTGGGTACTTCCAGCAGGCTGGCTGGTCCCTGGCGGGCCTGCGGGCCTTCGATCTCTATCCTCACACCCACCACCTGGAGACGGTAGCGCTGCTGACGCCGGGTCCGTGATGCTACTAGGATGGCGGTAGTAATCCCACGTCGCGCCCCGTATTCACGGCTGACCTCCTGCAATTTGTGTGGCCAGCACTAATTAGGCCTGCCTAACTAGCAAGCGGTCTACCGCGCGACAAAGATGAAACTGTTGCGAGAGGAGTCCTGCGATGAGCACTGTGGACAGCTTCGGTTCAAAAGGCAAACTTAATGTAGCCGGAACCGAATACGAAATTTTCCGGTTGAACTCCGTTGAAGGTGCAGAAAACCTTCCGTTCAGCCTCAAGGTATTGCTTGAAAACCTGTTGAGGACCGAGGACGGCGCGAACATCACGGCCGATCACGTGCGTGCCTTGGCCGGCTGGGATCCTAATGCCCAGCCCGATACAGAAATCCAGTTCACGCCTGCCCGCGTGATCATGCAGGACTTCACCGGCGTCCCCTGCGTGGTGGACCTGGCGACAATGCGTGAAGCGGTCAAGGAACTCGGCGGCGACCCCAAGCGGGTCAACCCCCTCGCTCCTGCGGAAATGGTCATCGACCACTCCGTGCAGATCGACGCTTTCGGCAACTCCGGCGCACTGGAGCGCAACATGGAGATCGAATACCAGCGCAACGGCGAGCGTTACCAGTTCCTGCGCTGGGGCCAGACCGCATTCGATGACTTCAAGGTTGTTCCCCCGGGAACCGGCATTGTGCACCAGGTCAACATCGAATACCTGGCCCGCACCGTCATGACCCGCGAAATCGACGGCGTCCTCCGGGCCTACCCGGACACCTGCGTCGGCACCGACTCGCACACCACCATGGTCAACGGCCTGGGTGTCCTGGGCTGGGGCGTTGGCGGCATCGAAGCCGAAGCGGCCATGCTGGGACAGCCTGTCTCGATGCTCATCCCGCGTGTTGTTGGCTTCAAGCTGACCGGGTCCATTCCGGCCGGCGCCACCGCCACGGACGTGGTGCTGACCATCACCGAGCAGCTGCGCAAGCACGGTGTTGTGGGCAAGTTCGTGGAATTCTACGGCGAAGGTGTTGCGGCAGTGCCGCTGGCCAACCGAGCCACCATCGGCAACATGAGCCCGGAATTCGGTTCCACCGCCGCAATGTTCCCCATCGACGACGTCACATTGGACTACCTGCGCCTCACCGGCCGCTCGGACGAAAATGTGGCACTCGTGGAGTCCTACGCCAAGGAACAGGGCCTCTGGCACGATGCTTCCCGCGAGATCAAGTTCTCCGAGTACCTTGAGCTGGACCTGTCCACCGTTGTTCCCTCCATCTCCGGCCCCAAGCGTCCCCAGGACCGCATTGAGCTGACGGATGCCAAGGAACAGTTCCGAAAGGACATCCACAACTACGTCGCCATCGAAGACGGCAGCGTGGACGAGTCCCTGGACGAGTCCTTCCCTGCATCGGATGCGCCGTCGTTCACGCACGCCGACTCGCACACCACCGAGACCAGCCGTGTTGTGTCCGCAGCGAACGGCGCCCACGGGCGTCCGACCAACCCGGTGCACATCAAGACTGAAGACGGCCGCGAGTTCGAACTGGACCACGGAGCGGTGTCCATCGCCTCGATCACGTCCTGCACAAACACGTCCAACCCCTCGGTGATGCTGGCCGCAGCCCTGCTGGCCCGCAACGCCGTCGACAAGGGCCTGACCTCGAAGCCGTGGGTCAAGACCTCTGTGGCTCCCGGGTCCAAGGTTGTCACTGACTACTACAACAAGTCGGGCCTGACCCCGTACCTGGAGAAGCTCGGGTTCTACATCGTGGGCTACGGCTGCGCCACCTGCATCGGCAACTCCGGACCGCTGGACGCCCAAATCTCCGAGGCCATCCAGGCCAACGACCTCTCCGTCACCGCGGTGCTCTCCGGTAACCGCAACTTCGAGGGCCGGATCAACCCGGACGTGAAGATGAACTACCTGGCCTCCCCGCCGCTGGTCATCGCATACGCCCTGGCCGGTTCCATGGACTTCGACTTCGACACCGATTCCCTCGGCAAGGACGAAGCCGGCAACGACGTCTTCCTGAAGGACATCTGGCCCAACCCGGTTGAGGTCCAGCAGGTCATCGATTCCTCGATCGACAAGGACATGTTCGCCCGCGGCTACGAGGGCGTCTTTGACGGCGACGCACGCTGGAAGGCGCTCGACACGCCGGCCGGTGACACCTTCGCCTGGGATCCGAACTCCACATACGTCCGGAAGCCCCCGTACTTCGACGGCATCAAGGCGCAGCCGGAACCCGTCCAGGACATCTCCGGCGCCCGCGTGCTGCTGAAGCTGGGCGATTCGGTCACCACCGACCACATCTCCCCGGCCGGTTCCTTCAAGTCGGACACCCCGGCCGGCCAGTACCTGCTGGCCAACGGTGTGGAGCGCAAGGACTTCAACTCCTACGGCTCACGCCGTGGCAACCACGAAGTCATGATCCGCGGCACCTTCGCGAACATCCGCATCAAGAACCAGATCCTGGACGGCGTCGAAGGTGGCTTCACCCGCGACTTCACCCAGGCTGACGGCCCGCAGGCATATGTCTACGACGCTGCGCAGAACTACCAGGCAGCCGGCACCCCGCTGGTGGTCCTGGCGGGCAAGGAATACGGTTCCGGATCCTCGCGTGACTGGGCAGCGAAGGGCACCGCCCTCCTGGGCGTCAAGGCCGTCGTCGCCGAGAGCTACGAACGCATCCACCGCTCCAACCTGATCGGCATGGGCGTCCTGCCCCTGCAGTACCCGGCTGGAGAATCCGCAGCCACCCTGGGGCTGACCGGCACGGAAACCTTCTCGGTTGAGGGCGTCATTGCCCTGAACGAAGGGACCACGCCCAAGACCCTCAAGGTCACCGCCACCGCAGAAGACGGCTCCGCCAAGTCCTTCGATGCAGTACTCCGCATCGATACTCCGGGCGAAGCCGACTACTACCGCAACGGCGGCATCCTGCAGTACGTCCTGCGCCAGATCTCGGCCAACTAGCCGGAATCTGAACCCACGCAGTACTCTTTCGAAGCCCCGGCCGGTCACCGACCAGCCGGGGCTTCGGCTTTGCATTTTCCGCGAGGCGTTAGAGTTAACAGGCACGTCTACCACCCGAAGGAGGGGTCATTGGGAATCTTGGACACCATCCGGAATCCGCAGGACCTGAACCAGCTGTCTCAAGGGCAGCTCGAAGAGCTGGCCGCTGAGGTCAGGAGTTTCCTGATCACCAACGTCTCCCAGACAGGTGGACACCTCGGACCGAACCTCGGCGTTGTGGAACTGACCCTGGCCGTGCACCGCATCTTCGATTCGCCCCGGGACAGCATTGTTTTCGACACGGGCCACCAGTCCTATGTGCACAAGCTCCTCACCGGCCGCCAGGACTTCAGTACCCTGCGCCAGCAGGGCGGCATGTCCGGCTACCCGTCCCGCGCCGAGTCCGAGCATGACATTGTGGAAAGCTCGCATGCTTCCTCCTCCCTCTCCTGGGCGGACGGCATATCCCGTGCCAGGCAGCTCACCGGCGAGTCGGAGCGCTACACCGTCGCCGTCGTCGGAGACGGGGCGCTGACCGGCGGCATGGCCTGGGAAGCCATCAACAACATTGCGGCCGACAAGCGCCGCCGCGTGGTGATCGTCGTCAACGACAACGGCCGCTCCTATGCCCCCACGGTGGGCGGCTTCGCGGACTACCTCGCCTCACTGCGCCCCACCATCGACTCGTTCCGCGCCGCCCCAGCCTATGAAGGCACGCTGGACTGGTGGAAGAAGAAGCTCCAGAACGGCGGCCCCGTAGGCCAGTTCACCTACAAGAGCCTGCATGCCATGAAAAAGGGCATCAAGGACTGGTGGGCGCCGCAGGGCATGTTCGAGGACCTCGGCATGAAGTACATCGGCCCGGTTGACGGCCACAACCTGCAGGCCATGGAGCACGCACTGTCCACGGCCAGGAACTACGCCGGCCCGGTGATTGTCCACGCCATGACCGAAAAAGGCCACGGTTACGCCCCGGCCCGGGCCCATGAAGCGGACCAGTTCCACGCCGTCGGCATTATCGATCCGGAAACGGGCGAACCGACGGGAGTCTCCGGGGCACAGTCCTGGACGTCTGTTTTTGCTGACGAGATCGCGAAGATCGCCGATGAACGCCCCGACATTGTGGGCATCACCGGGGCAATGCTCATTCCCGTGGGCCTGCATAAGTTTGCGGCCAAGCACCCGGACCGCGTGATCGATGTCGGCATCGCCGAGCAGCATGCGCTGACGTCCGCCGCCGGCATGGCTTTCGGCGGGCTCCACCCCGTGGTGGCCGTGTATGCCACCTTCCTGAACCGTGCCTTTGACCAGCTCCTGATGGACGTGGCATTGCACAAAGCCGGCGTCACCATCGTCCTGGACCGGGCCGGTGTCACCGGGCCGGACGGGGCCAGCCATCACGGCATGTGGGACATGGCAATGGTCCAGATCGTTCCCGGACTCCACCTCGCCGCGCCGCGCGACGCCTCCCGGCTGCGGGAAGAGCTGCGCGAGGCTGTGGCCATCAGCGACGCCCCCACCGTGGTGCGCTTCTCCAAGGGCACCGTGGGCTCCGAAGTGGAAGCCATCGAACGCCTGGCCGACGGTGTTGACGTGCTGGCCCGCCGGCCGGCCGGCTCCACCGAAAACGACGTCCTGATCGTCAGTGTCGGAGCCATGTCCGAACTGGCCCTGGACGTGTCCAACCGCCTGGGCGCCCAAGGCATCAGCACCACCGTGGTGGACCCGCGCTGGGTGCTGCCGGTGCGGCGTTCCATCATCGCGCTGGCCTCCCACCACCGGCTCGTCATCTGCATCGAGGACGGTGTCAGGGCAGGCGGCGTCGGATCGCGGATCCGCCAGGAAATGCGCGCCGCCGGCGTGGACACCGCCCTGAACGAGGTGGGGCTCCCTGCGGAGTTCCTGGACCACGGCACGCGCAGCCAGGTGCTGGAGCGCGTCGGGCTGACGGCCCAGCAGATCACGCACGACGTCGTCGCCCAGGTTCTGGGCACAAAAGTCCCCTTCGCGCGCCCCCTGCCAGGCCAGGAGCACCCCACCACCGGCAGCCTGCCGATCCTGTGAGGGAAGAAGACGCACTGAAGTATCCGGCCGCCGTCGGGGATTCAAGTCCGGCGAGGCACACGAGCACCACCCGCGTTCCCGCGGGACTGCAGCCAGGCCAGCTGGTGGTGGCCCGGAACCGGAAATGGAACGGGCAAGCCCACTGGGTGGTCCCGGGGCGGTACCTCGGCGAGGACCGGCACGGCTGGTGGATCTTCCAGGGAACCAACGAATTCTGTTCGCGCCCGGGCGCCGCCTTTTACACAGCATCCGACGCCGTGCTCCTGGTGCCGCGGTCCGGAGACTGGGTGGCCACGTTCTACGACGACGCCCACCCCAGCGGCGTCAGGGTCTACGTTGACCTCGCCGTCGCCCACGAGTGGACGGACATCCGGCCCGCCGTCACCGAGTTCCATGTGATCGACATGGACCTGGACGTGATCCGCATGGCCGGCCGGGGCGTCTTCATCGATGACCAGGACGAGTTCGCCCAGCACCGCGTCGCCATGAATTACCCGGACCTGCTGGTGGATGACATCCAGGCGGCCGCGGACGAGCTATATCAGGCCGTCAAGGCACAGCACGCACCATTCGACGGAACAGACGCCGGATGGTTCACGAAGGGACGGTCATGAGCGGGATCATCAGGGTTTACAAACGGGACGACGAGGGAGTACTGCACTTCCGTGAAGGCTGGTTCGACGAGGACTACAGCCAGTTTGTGATGAACTACGGCGTGGTTGGCCACCAGAGCAAAACCGAAGAGACCGATGTGGCGGACGCCGCCGCGGTGGAGGGCCTGATGAATGCCTTTGCCGTGCAGTGCGCCGAGGACGGCTTCGCCGAAATCCCCGACGAGGACCAGTTCTGGGTGGTGGCGCAGTTCGCCCTCAAAACCAAGGAGGGCACGGACCGTGACCGCTACCTTGAGGAAAAGGCGAAGGACGCGCTCATCAGCCACCTGGCCTGGCGCGGCCTGGGAACCGTGGAACGCTCGGTGTTCAGCGACTATAAACTGAACATCTTCTGCCTCTGCCCCGACGTGAACAAGGCTGTCAGCGCCATCAAGGTCTGCAGCCGTGGCGAAGACCTCGACTTCACGAAGCTCAGCATCGGCGCCGCGCCCTTCAGCGAACCGGACAACTTCAGACTCAAGCACTCCCCGAAGCCTGCCAACTCCTTCAGCCTCTAGAGGGAAATCCATGCCTGACTACCGACGCCTGGGGAACTCCGGGCTGACCGTCTCCGTGGTGGGGCTCGGGTGCAACAACCTGGGCCGCGCCAACACAGTGACCGAATCGCAGGCGGGGACTGACTCCGTCGTTCATGCCGCCTTCGACGCCGGCGTGACGCTTTTCGATGTTGCTGACAGCTACGGGCGGGAGCCCGGACTCAGCGAAACGATGCTGGGCAAGGCCCTGGCCGGCAAGCGGGATGATGCGGTGGTGGCCACCAAGTTCGGCATGGATGTCCGGGGTGCCAATGGCAACGACTTTGGGGCCCGCGGGTCCCGGCGCTACATTGTCCGTGCGGTGGAGGCCTCGCTGCGGCGGCTGGGCACGGACTGGATCGACCTTTACCAGTTCCACACGCCTGACCCACTGACCCCCATCGAGGAGACGCTAAGTGCCCTCGATGACCTTGTCTCCAGCGGCAAGGTCCGTTACATCGGACACTCCAACCGCGCCGGCTGGCAGATCGCCGAGGCGGAATTTGTGGCCCGGGCCGCCGGCGGCACACGTTTCATTTCGACGCAGAACCACTACAACCTCCTGGACCGGCGGGCAGAACTCGAGGTCACCCCGGCGGCAGAAGCCTACGGCCTGGGTGTCCTGCCCTACTTCCCGCTGGCCAACGGCCTGCTGACGGGCAAGTATTCGCCAGGCTCGGCTCCGGCGGGGTCGCGGCTGAGCCATACACGGACCAACATGGTGCACGACGCCGACTGGGACCAGCTGCAGCGTTTCAGTTCCTTCGCGGCAGTCCGCGGCCTGACCGAGATCCAGGTGGCCTTCTCCTGGCTCGCGGCCCAGCCTGCTGTCAGCAGCGTGATCGCCGGCGCCACCCGGCCGGAGCAGATCCGCGAAAATGCGGCCGCTGTTGCCTGGGTGCCGTCGCCGGCGGAACTCGCCGAACTGGATGCGATCTTCCCGAAGGTCCCCAAAGCCGCACTCTTTTAGGAGACTCCGCCGATGACAAGACTGCTGCTGGACGTGGATACCGGGATCGACGATGCCCTGGCGCTGGCTTACCTGGCCTCCTTGCCGGAGGTGGAGTTCGTGGCCGTGACGGCATCGCCCGGGAACGTGGACGCACACCAGGTGGCGCGGAACACCCTCGCCATGCTGGAACTGTGCGGACGCACCGGGGTGGAGGTCGCCGTCGGAGCATTCGCTCCGCTGAGCATTCCGCTGGTGACGACGCCGGAAACCCATGGACCCCAGGGCATTGGCCACGCCGTCCTGCCGCCGCCGTCCGGGACGGTCTCGGCGCGGCACGCCGCCGACCTGTGGGTGGAGGCCGCCCGTGCAGATCCTGGGGAACTCACGGCCCTGATCACGGCGCCGCTGACGAACTTCGCACTGGCCATCCGGCGCGAACCCCGGCTGCCCGAACTGCTGGGCAAGGTGGTGATCATGGGCGGCAGCTTCTACCACCAGGGGAACACCACTCCCACCGCCGAATGGAATACTCACGTTGATCCGCAGGCGGCCAAGGAAGTTTATGCGGCCTACCGCGGCCTGCCGGTGGACCGGCTGCCCATTGTCTGTTCACTGGACACCACTGAGCGGATCGAGCTGCGGCCGGAGCATGTGTTGCGGCTCGCGGAGGCGGCCGGCTGCAGTGAGCGGGAGCTGGTCCTGCCGAAGCAGCCTGAAGGACTCAGGAGCACGGCCGACAGTCCGCTGGTGCGGCACCTGTCCGATGCCCTGCGCTTCTACTTTGAGTTTCACCGTCTCTACGGCCAGGGCTACCTGGCGCACGTCCACGACTACTTCGCTGCCGGTGTGGCCGCCGGGACGCTCGACTACGCAACCCGCCTGGCCACCGTGGACGTCGAGGTTGACTCGCCCCTGCTGATGGGGACCACCGTGGCCGATTACCGGAACCTGTGGAATCACCCGCCAAATGCCCGGATCGTCTCGAACAACAACCCTGAGCAGGCCTTCGGGGAATTGATACGGTCCGTCGGCGGCCTCGCGGCGCGGCTGCGCTGAATGTTCGCCCTACAGCGGGGCGTTTTCAGGCAAGTCCACGTCCAGCGCGAGCAGGGCGTTCTCCACCACTTCTATGAGGGCCAGATGGATCCAGTACGGTCCCCGCGCGGCCGGTGGACCGCTCGGCCACAAGCTTGACCACCCCTTCCTCGTCCTCCATGGCCCAGCCATAGGCGTAGTCGATGCCCTCCATGCCCATTCCCACCGGAAAGTCGAGATGCGTCCGGGCTCACTCGCGAACGCAGCCACTAACAGGGAGCACCGGGAACCACAACAACACATAAGGGATCGGCCAGACCCGGGTCTGCAGGGCAAGGGGATCCCTGCCCGTCACCATGCCGGGATTCCGGAACCGGTAGACTGATGCCGGATCCGGGCCGGCGCAGACGCCCCCGGCTGCCGCCGAGGTGACATAGGCGGCGTTCCTCACTGCCCGGGCCATCCGGGCGCCACAGCCTGCATCCCAGAAGGAACGCCATGTCATCGCCCTCCCTCACCTTGCCGTCCCCGGCCACTGCCCGGAACCGCCGCCTGCTGGAAACCCTCGGAGCGTTGGCCATCGCCGGCACGTACATCTACCTGGTGTTGAACCAGCCCGCGGACATCACCGGCGGCCCCGGCAGCGCGTCGGCACTGATCACCCTGTCCGGCTTCCTCATCGGGGCCGTGCTGCTGATCATCGGCGTGCTGCCCACGCTGCCCGTATCCACGCTGGTGCTGATCCCGGTGGCACTGGTGCTGAACATTGTCCTGGGCCAGTTCGTGGGCAGCACCTTGGTGCCCTTCTACCTCGACGCCATCGGCACCGTCCTGATCGCCGTCCTGGCCGGACCCGCCGCCGGAGCAGCCACGGGTGCCCTCAGCAGCATTGTCTGGTCCTTCTTCAACCCCACCGTCCTGGCGTTCGCCGCCGGTGCCGCCCTGATCGGCTTCCTGGCCGGCGTCGCCGCGCGCCACGGCCTGTTCCGGCGCTTCTACCTGGCGCCGGTGGCAGGGTTCCTGGCAGGCATCATCGGCGGTGTAGTCTCCGCTCCCGTTGCCGCGTTCGTCTTCGGCGGCACCTCCGGCCTGGCCACCGGCGCCATCGTCAGCGCCTTCCGCTCCATGGGTGACACCCTCCTGGCGGCCATCACCAAGCAGGCCCTCATCTCGGACCCCATGGACAAGGCCATCGTCTTCACGTTGGTGGCCGTCCTGGTCTACGCCCTGCCGCGCCGCACCCGCCTTCAGTTCCCGTTTGTCCGGCGGTACCGCGTGCTGGCCGGAACAGCCATCAGCCAGCCCACCGGCGGATCCACCGGCAAATCCACCGGCCAGGACGCCTGACCCGGCCCTGATGCGTCTTCACCCGCTGACGTCGCTGGCGGCTGCCGGCAGCACTGCAGTCATCACGACGGCGGCTGCCAGCTGGCCGCTGTCCCTCACCGTGATCGCCGCGGCCGCGGGCTTGTCGGTAGCCGGGGGAGTGGCCCGCCGGATGCTGCCTGTGGGGGCGGTCATCCTGGCTCCGCTGGTCCTGTCACTGCTGGCCATGCACGGACTCTTTTTTCCTGAGGGCACCACGGTCCTGGCGCAATGGGGCCCTGCGCGGGTCACCGTGGAAGGGCTCCATTTTGCCCTCCAGCGGGCTGCACAGCTTTCCGCGGCGGTGCTGGTGCTGCTGCTATGTTCTTTCACCATAAGCGTCCCGGACCTTGTGGCGGCCCTGTCCGCCCGCGGCGTCCACGCGCGGTTCGCGTTTGTGCTCGCCTCCACCCTGACACTGCTGCCGGCCATCAGTTCACGGCTGGGGCGGATCCGGCAGGCCCAGGAAGCGCGTGGCCTGGTGATCAGGCCTGGAATTGTCGGGCGCGCAGGCGCGTTCCGATGGCAGGCAGTTCCCCTGGTGCTGTCCCTCGTGGAGGAAGCCGGCACCCGCGCGGCAGCCTTACAGGCCCGCGGGTTCGGCAGCACCGGGCATCGCACCAGTTACCGGGCGGTCCAGGATTCTCCGGTCCAGCGGTGGGTTCGCCTCGTGCTGGTGTTGGCGGCGGTGGCGGCCATCGCCGCCCGTCTCTGGCAGCCGACGGCGGGTGCTTCTTAGTGGCGCAAAGCTCACCCCCGGCTCTGGCCGCGGGTATCGAAGAATTTGTCTTCTCCGGCGAGCAGGAACCGGTTCTGGCGGGGCTCGACGTGGCCTTCGCCGCGGGATCGCTGACAGCCGTGCTCGGCGGATCCGGCAGCGGCAAGTCAACCCTGGGACGCCTGCTCGCCGGGTGGTTGCTGCCCGGCGACGGCGGGACACTCACGGGTTTTCTCGAGCTTGCCGGCACGCGCCTCCGGTTCATCGGAACAGCTGCCGATCCGCGGATCGATCCCGGGAGCTGGGGCCGCCAGGTGGGCTTTGTGCCGCAGGATCCAGCGGCCGCCTTGTCCACTATCCGTGCCACGGTGGCCGAGGAGCTGGCCTTCGGGCTGGAAAACGCGGGGATTGACCGTGCGACGATGGCCGGCGCCGTCCGGCACACGGCAGCACTGACGGGCCTGACCCTGCTATTGGACCGGGATCCTCCCACGCTTTCCGGTGGCCAGCTGCGCCGCCTGGCCATCGGCTGCGCGGTCATTTCCCGCCCCGAGGTTCTCATCATGGACGAACCCTTCGCCTCCCTCGACACGGACGGAGCCGAAGACCTCGCTGCCCTGGTGCGGAACCTCGTCCAGGACGGCACCGCCGTCGTAGTCCTGAGCCAGCGGGCCGATGCCTTCCTGCACAACGCCGATACCTGGCTGGTCCTTGCCGGCGGTACCGTGGCCGCGGTTGGCTCGCCGGCAGAAATCGTGGCTGCCGGGGCGCTGGAACTGGCGGGTGTGGTTTGCCCCCGCCCGCAGGCAGGTCCCCTGCCGCTGGCAGAAGCCGGTTTTCCAGCAGTCGTCGACGGTCCGCCGGCTTTGGAGTTGCGTGACGTCTCGTTCACATACCGGGGGACGCAGCGTAGAGGCTGGTTAAGGGCACAACCGGGCCCGCCTGCTGACCCGGTCCTGCACGGACTGAGCCTGGCCGTCAGCGCGGGCGAGATCCTGGCTGTGGCAGGTCCCAACGGCGCCGGAAAGTCCACGCTCCTAAGGCACCTCAACGGCTTGCTCCAGCCCACGGCAGGCAGCGTGCTGGTCAGGGGACGGAACATCGGTGGACAGCCCGCGGGACGCGTGGCCGCCGACGTCGGGCTCCTCTTCCAGCAGCCCAGGGACCAGCTGTTTGAGCGGACCGTGGAACGGGAAGTCCGCTTCGGACTCGAGCATGGGCAGCCGGCGGCTGACCAGGCGGTGCAGCAGGCCCTCGCCGCCGTTGGACTGGAGCACCTTGCCGGGCGGCACCCGGCCGAACTGCCCGCGTCCCAGCAGCGGCTTCTGGCACTGGCCACAGTGCTTGCCCGGCGTCCCTCAGTCCTTGCACTGGACGAACCGACCGTTTCCCTGGACGGCCATGGGCTGGCCGCGCTGGACCGGGTGGTGCGCAGCACGACGGCGGAGGGCACCGCCGTCGTGCTGGTCACCCATGACCTGGACTACGCCCGGTCCATCGCGCACCGGCTGGTGCGCATCGAGGCCGGCCGCCTGCTACCCGCGGACTGATTCCGGGGTGGCTGCATCCGGGCTGACTGATTCGGAGGACTGATCCGCCACACCGGACGCGACGCCGGGCGCCAGGAACCGCCTGCCGTTGACCCGTTCGGAGGCGCCAACACGGTCCAGGTACGGCGTGATGCCGCCCAGGAACATCGGCCAGCCAGCGCCCAGGATCATGCAGAGGTCGATGTCTTCAGGACCGGCCACTACGCCCTCATCCAGCATCAGCCCGATCTCCTCGGCGAGGGCATCCTGGACACGGCGCAGCACGTCGTCCCCGGTGGACGGTGACCGGCCGAAGGACATCAGCGACAGGGTGGACTCCGGGATCTCCTGGGAGCCGTCGGCCGCCGCGGCCCAGAGCGATTTCACGCCGTTTTCGATCAGTTTCTGCAGGTTCGTGGACACGGTAAAGCGGTCTCCGAAGGCGGCGTGCAGGGACTCCTGGACATGCTGGGCCACCGGCAGGCCCACCATGGCACCCAGCGTGAACGGCGTCATCGGCAGGCCCATGGGACGCAGCGACGTGTCGGCCACCTCGGCAAGGGTGCCTTCGTCGAACGCGGCCGTCACTTCGCCCATCAGCCGCAGCAGGATCCTGTTGACCACAAAGGCCGGCGCATCCTTGACCAGAACCGCGGTCTTCTTCAGGCCCTTGGCCAGCTCAAATGCGGTGGCCAGCACGGCGTCGTCGGTCTTGGGTGCCCGCACGATTTCGAGCAGCGGCATCACGGCCACCGGGTTGAAGAAGTGGAAGCCAACCAGCCGTTCCGGGTGCGCGAGGTCTTCGGCCATGGCCGTGACGGACAGCGAGGACGTGTTGGTGGCGAGGATGCAGTCCGGCGAGACGATTGCCTCAACCTCGGCAAAGACCTGCTTCTTGATGTTCAGCTCTTCGAAGACGGCCTCGATGACAAAGTCCGCGTCCGCGAAGGCCTCCTTGGAGACCGATCCCGTGACCAGTGCCTTGGTGCGGTTGGCTGCGTCCTGGCTGATCCGTTTCTTGCCGAGGAGCTTGTCCACCTCGGCATGGACGTAGCCCACGCCCTTGTCCACACGGGCCTGGTCGATGTCCGTCATCACCACAGGGACCTTGAGCTGGCGCGCGAACAAAAGGGCCAGCTGGCTGGCCATGAGGCCTGCCCCCACGACGCCGATCTTGGTGACCGGACGGGCGAGCTTACGGTCCGGTGCGCCGACAGGCCGTTTGGAACGCTTCTGGACCAAATCCAGGAACGCGTAGACCGTGGCGCGGAATTCGTCTGTCTGCATCAGACCGGCGAGGGTTTCACACTCGAGGGCGGCCGATTCGGCCTGGGACATGGTCCGGTTGGCGTCGAGGATATCCAGGACCATAGCGGGCGCAGGCGAGGCGTTGGAGGTCTTGGCCTCCACGAACGTCCGGCCGGCGGCGACCGCTGCGGACCAGCGCCCGGCAACGGCGGGATCAGCGGGATCCACGGCGTTGGCCCGTGCCGGGACCACCTCGCCGGTGATGACGGTGGCCGCCCAGGCGAGGGACTGTTCCAGGAAGTCTGCCGGTTCGAACAGAGCGTCGGCGATACCGACCTGGAAGGCCTGCGGCCCGTTGAGCGTCCGGTTGTTGCTGAGCGGGTTCTCGATCATCACCTTGACCGCGTTCTCGGGTCCAATCAGGCGTGGCAGGATGTAGACGCCGCCCCAGCCGGGGACCAGGCCGATAAAGGCCTCGGGAAGCGCCAGCGCGCCGGCGCCGGTGGACACCGTGCGGTAGGTGGACTGCAGGGCGATCTCTAGGCCGCCGCCCAAGGCAACGCCGTTGATGAACGCGAAGCTGGGAACGCCGAGGTTGGCCAGCGTGGCATAAACGTCATGCCCAAGCTGCGCCATCCACAGGCCATGATCCCGGTTCTCCAGCGACTTCACCGCGGACAGGTCGGCGCCGGCCACGAGGAAGTACGGTTTGCCCGTCACGCCCACACCCACGATCTCGCCGCGGGCCGCACGCTCCTTCAGGCCCTCCAGGACCGTGCCCAGTTCCACCAGGGTATTGGGGCCCAGCGTGGTGGGTTTGGAATGGTCCAGGCCGTTGTCCAGGGTGATCAGCGCAAAAACTCCGGGGCTCTGCTGGCCGGGGCCGGCAGGCAGCTTGATGTCCTGGACGTACGAGTGGGTCACGGTTTCGTCGGGGAAGAGCTCGGCAAGCTTGGTGAAATCGGCGGCGCTCATGCGGCGGCTCCTTCGGTGGTGGCTACTGAGTTTGCTTCGTGGACGACTGCTGCTACGGCCCCGCCATACTCGGCGTGGTGCGGGTTTTCCCAGATGACGGTGGCGCCCATGCCCAAGCCTATGCACATGGTGGTGATCCCGTACCGGACGGAGGGGTCTTCTTCGAACTGCCGGGCGAGCTGGTTCATGAGCCTTACCCCGGAGGACGCGAGGGGGTGGCCCACCGCGATGGCGCCGCCGTACCGGTTCACCCGGGGGTCGTCGTCGGAAATTCCAAAGTGGTCCAGGAAACTCAGGACCTGCACGGCAAATGCTTCGTTGATCTCGAAAAGTCCGATGTCCTCAATGCTGAGTCCGGCGTTCTTCAGAGCCTTTTCGGTGGCGGGCACGGGGCCGATGCCCATGACCTCCGGTTCGACGCCGGCATAGGCGTAGCTGACCAGCCGCATCTTGACCGGCAGGCCCAGTTCCGCGGCGGCTTCCGAGGAGGCCAGGACGGCGGCGGTGGCGCCGTCGTTCAGGCCGGCGGCGTTGCCTGCCGTCACGCGGCCGTGGGCGCGGAAGGGAGTCCGGAGGGCCGCCAGGTCCTCGAGCGTGGTTCCCGGGCGGGGCGGCTCATCAACACTGTTCACAGTCCAGCCCTGACCCGGCTTGAGGGTAGCGACCGGAACGAGGTCCGGCTGGATCTGGCCCTTGGCGTAGGCGGCCTCGAGTTTGTCCTGCGAGGCAACCGCGTAGGCGTCTGTGCGTGCCTTGGTGATGGCGGGGAAACGGTCGTGCAGGTTTTCGGCAGTGTTGCCCATGTTCAGGGCGGCGGGATCCACCAGGCGCTCGGACATAAAGCGCGGGTTCGGGTCGGCGCCGGAACCCATCGGGTGGTTGCCCATGTGCTCCACGCCGCCGGCGATCACCACGTCGTAGGCGCCGAAACCGATGCCGCTGGCCGTTGTGGTGACTGCGGTCATGGCGCCGGCGCACATGCGGTCGATGGCGAAGCCGGGGACGGTGCGGGGGAGCCCTGCCAGGAGGGCGGCTGTGCGGCCGAGCGTCAGGCCCTGGTCGCCGGTCTGGGTGGTGGCTGCGACTGCGACTTCGTCGATCCGGGCCGCGGGCAGCGTGGGATTGCGGCGCAGAAGTTCGCGGATGCACTTCACCATCAGGTCATCGGCGCGGGTTCCGGCGTAGATGCCTTTCTCGCCGGCCCGGCCGAAGGGTGTGCGGACGCCGTCAACAAAAACGACGTCGCGGACAGTTCGCGGGGATCCGCTGCTTCCGTGGTGGCTCACGTTTACTCCTCATCGAGACGTTGGCGCCGTCCGGAGGCCAAAGGGCAGCGCTCTGGGACGGCAGTGCACACTATGTTACTCGTCAGTAACATAGTGTGCAAGGCTCGGTGAGGGGCGTTTATTCGGTGGCTGCGGTTGCCTTGGTTTCCTTGGCCGGCAGCGGTTGCGGGTTGAGGAACGCGTCCGTGAGAAGTGGTGTCACCACGCCGATCTGCCATTCGCGGGCACCGAGGACGCGCAGCTCGGCGGCTACGGCTACTTCGGTAATGTCCGACGGCGGACGCCACGCCACGCGGCGCAGATAGTCCGGCGTCAGCAGGTTCTCCACGGGAAGGTTCAGTTCCTCCGCCTTCTCCTGCAGGAGCGGACGGGCGGTGGACAGGCGTGCGGCGGCCTCGGGGTCCCGATCGGACCACACCCGCGGCGGGGGCGGTGCGTTGGTGGGCAGGTGCAGCGGCGGAAGGTCCTCAAGATCGCGGGCAGCGGCGATGCACCGGAGCCAGCGGGGTGCCTCGCGCTGAGCCGCACGGCCATGGAAGCCCTTGGTGCCGAGCAGCTGGGGAACGGTGGACGGCATGGCCTTGGCGGCGGACACCAGGGCGGAATCTGGGATCAGCCGTCCCGGCGCCACATCGCGTTTCTGCGCCAGGGAATCGCGCTCCAGCCACATTTCGCGGACAGCGGCCAGCTGGCGCCGGTCACGGATCTGGTGCAGGCCCGACGTCTTGCGCCAGGGGTCAACCCGGGGAGGGGCGACGCCGGCGGCAAGGATCGCGGCAAATTCCTGCTCGGCGTATTCCAGCTTGCCGTCGGCCTGCAGCAGTTCGATGAGTTCTTCGCGCAGCTCGGTCAGGACTTCCACGTCCAGGGCGGCGTAGCGCAGCCACGGCTCGGGCAGCGGCCGCGTCGACCAGTCGGCAGCCGAATGTTCCTTCGCCAGGCCAAACCCGAGCAGCTGTTCGATGACGGCAGCCAGGCCAACGCGTGGCAGGCCGGCCAGCCGTGCGGCGAGCTCCGTATCAAAGAGCTTGTCCGGCCACATGCCCAGCTCCAGCAGGCACGGCAGGTCCTGGCTGGCTGCATGCAGGATCCATTCCACGCCCTGGAGCGCATCGTTGATGATGGACAGGTTCTCGAACGGTTCAGGGTCGATCAGCCAGGTACCGGAGCCTTCGCGCCGGATCTGCACGAGGAACGCGCGCTGGCCGTACCGGAATCCTGAGGCCCGTTCTGCATCAACCCCTGCGGGCCCTGTTCCGGCGGCGATGGCTGCCGCGCACCGCTCCAGCCCGGACTGCGTTTCGATAACCAGTGGCACGCCGTCGCGCGGTGCATCGAGGTCAATGACTACGGGGACCTGGCTGTCGAAGCCTTCCACCGTGATGTGGGGAGTGGTATCAGCAGCCGGAGCGCCGGCCGTGGTGTTTTCCGGAATATGAGGGGTCATGATGCCTTCAGTTTACCGACAAGGGGCAGTCCTAGTTCCGGCGCCGGCGTGGAAGGGCCGTGACGCCGTCAGGCAGAGGAGGGAGGCCGGCGAACGTGCAGACCATGTCTGACCACGCCTCCAGATGGGCAGTAACGTCCGAGGACTCCGGTGTCCAGGAGGCGCGCAGCTCGATATCGATCGATCCGGGCCGGTCGGAAAGTGTTCCAAAGCTCTCCGACAGGACGCGGGTGGCGGTCCCGCCGGCCGCCCGGTAGGGGGCCTTGTGGTTCTCCAGCGCCTCGACCAGCCAGGTCCAGGCGACGGTGCCCAGCATTTCGTCGTTGCCCATTTCGGGCTCAAGCTGGGCCCGGATGTAGGTGACAATCCGGAATTCGCCGTCCCAGACTGCTGAGCCTTCGGGGTCGTGCAGCAGGATGAAGCGGCCCGTGGCCAGCTCGGTGTCGTCGTCGTCCTCGGTGCCGGAGGCCGCCGCCAGAGCCATGGCGGCGGGCCCGTGGACCGGTGTTGTGCCGCTGCCCGGTCCGGGCGCCATGACCTCGGCCCCGAGGGCCACGGCGAACGGTGCCAGGCGCGCCGGGGCGGGAATTTCCGCCAGGCGCAGTTCACTGCGGCATTGGGCCTTCCGGAGGGTTCCCAAGGCGTGGAGAAAATCCGGGGGAACCTGGGCTAGTGCGTTCACCTTCGCAGACTACGCAAGAGCAGGGGGCGGGCAGTGCAGGCTCGCCGTCGGCCGGTCCATGCTATCCGGCTTCCTTGCCCGCGTGGTGGGCCGCAAGTTCCCGTCGGATCGCGGCCACAAAGGCGTCGACGTCGTCCTCGCTGGTGTCGAAGGAGCACATCCAGCGGACCTCGCGGGCGGCTTCATCCCAGTCGTAGAACCGGAAGGACTCCCGCAGGCGGTCAGCCATGCCGGCCGGCAGGACGGCAAACACGCCGTTGGACTCCGTCTTCTGTGTGGGCTCGACGCCCTCGATCGTGTCCACCGCGGCGCGGAGGCGGGCGGCCATGGCGTTGGCGTGCGACGCAGAACGGAGCCACAGGTCGCCTTCCAGCAGGGCGATGAACTGGGCGGACAGGAAGCGCATTTTCGAGGCCAGCTGCATGTTCATCTTGCGCAGGAACTTCAGGCCGTGGGCCGCTTCGGGGTTCAGGGCCACCACCACTTCGCCGTACAGCAGCCCGTTTTTGGTGCCGCCGAAGGAGAGGATGTCCACGCCGGCGTCGCGCGTGAAAGCCCGCAGCGGCACGTCCAGGTGCGCGGCGGCGTTGGCCAGCCGCGCGCCGTCCATGTGGAGTTTCATGCCCTTGGCGTGGGCATGGTCGGCAATAGCCCGGACCTCATCCGGGGTGTAGCAGGTGCCAAGCTCGGTGGTCTGCGTGATGGACACTGCCAGCGGCTGCGCCCGGTGCTCATCGCCCCAACCCCACGCCTCGCGGTCAATCAGCTCCGGCGTCAGCTTGCCGTCCGGGGTGGGGACATGCAGGAGTTTTATCCCGCCGATCCGTTCCGGAGCGCCGTTTTCGTCCATGTTGATGTGCGCCGTCGATGCGCACACCACAGCACCCCAGCGCGGGAGCAGCGACTGCAGGGACAGCACGTTGGCCCCCGTGCCGTTGAACACCGGGAAACATTCGATGCCCTCGCCGAAGTGATCCTCCATCAGCCCCTGCAGCCGTGCCGTGTAGTCGTCCTCGCCGTAGGACACCTGGTGCCCTTCGTTGGCCGCCGCGAGGGCGGCCAGGACCTCGGGGTGCACACCGGAGTAGTTGTCCGAGGCGAAACCGCGGATGGACGCGTCATGCAGCCGGGCGGCGGGATTTTCAAGCCGGGGGGCAGTATCTGCCGTAGTTGTCGTCATTGCTTTGCTCACGTTCTCAGTCTAGGGAGGTCGGGTCCGGCCGGTCAGGGTCCAGGAAGTCAGGGGATTTTGGGGTCAGGGGTCAGGGGCAGGCGCCGGCCGTTCAGTTCGGCTGCCGGGCGGCTGAACAGTCCGACGACGGCGGCGGCCAGGTCCTCGACGTCGGTGGCGCCGGCAAAGGTCCGTTCCGGGTGCGCCTTCCGGAGTTCCGCGTCCACGAGCGCTTTCACCACCAGGACGACGGCGGCGCCGCGCAAGGCGGTGCCTTCATCCGCAGCCCCGCGGGCCAGGCCCTCCGCCATGGCCAGTGTCCAGGTCTCGGCGGCGGCCTTTGCCGCCACGTAGCTGGCCGTCGCCGCAGTGGGCTTGTCCACCGCGGTGGAGGACACCATGGCAAACCGTCCGGTTCCGGCGGCGGCCAGGTCGGCGTAGAAGGCCCGGGAGACGTTCCGGAGCGTGGTAATGGCGCCGCGCTCCAGGAAGTCCCAGTCGGCGTCGCTTTGGTCCGTGATGCCCGTAGCGCCGCGCCAGCCGCCCACGAGGTGGATGACTCCGTCCATCGCTCCGGCGGCGCCCGCCAGGGTCTTCCGGAGGGCCTCGACGTCAGCGGGATCCGCAAGATCGCAGACCAGGGGAGTGACGCCGTCGCCCGCCTTCCTAGCAGCAGCCTCGATGCGCGTGCTGTCCGAGCCGACCGTGAACACCCGGAACCCCGCCTGGTGCAACGCCCGGGCAACAGCGATCCCGGAGGGTCCGCTGCCGCCGGTAACCAGAACGTTCAGCGCTGGGGCAGGGTCCGGAACAGGAACAACGCGCGGGGCGCCGGGTTCGCTCACAGCGCGGACGCTCCGGTGATGCCGGCGGTGGATTCGATGACTGGACGCATTTTCTTCTCCAAGGCTTCGTAGAACATAGACAGCGGAAATTCGTCGTCCAGCACCTGGTCGGTGAGGCCGCGGGGCGGACCGGCGACGGGAAGCGCGTCGGGGCCCTTGGCCCAGGCCGATGCGGGGTTGGGCGTGAGTGTGGCGGAGATCAGTTGGTACGCGGCAAGCCAATGGGCCATTTTCGGCCGGTCAATGGAGCGCCAGTAAAGCTCGTCGATCGAGGCGCCGAGGGCGATCACCGCGTCCGCCACCTGGTCCCAGTCGATGCTGAGCCGGCTGTCGGTCCAGTGCAGGACGTGGTGCTGGTGCAGCCAGGCGAAGAGCAACTGTCCGCCGAGGCCGTCGTAGTTGCGCACCCGGTTGCCGGTGATCGCGAAGCGGAAGATCCTGTCGAAGATGATGGCGTACTGCACCAGTTTCGCGTGCCGGCGTGCTTCCGGCCCGGCGTCTTCGTCCTGTTCGATCCGGACGGATTCGCGGAAGGCTGTGAGGTCGCAGCGCAGTTCTTCCAGCGAATACAGGAAGTAGGGCATCCGCTGCTTGATCATGAACGGGTCAAAGGGCAGGTCGCCGCGCATGTGGGTCCGGTCATGGATCAGGTCCCACATCACAAACGTGGCCTCGGTCAGTTCCTGGTCGGCCAGGAGTTCCGCGGCGCCTGCGGGCAGGTCCAGGGAGGTGATGTCTGCGGCCGCGCGCAGGACCCGGCGGAACCGGGCAGCTTCACGGTCCGCGAAAATAGCGCCCCAGGTGAAAGTGGGTGTCGCCCGGACAGCAACGGTTTCGGGGAACAGCACGGCTGAGTTGGTGTTGTAGCCGTGGGTGAAGTCCAGGAACCGGATGGGCACAAAGAGCTTGTTGGAATAGTCCCCGGCCTCAAGGCCGGCCACAAAATCGGGCCAGATGACCTCGATCAGTACGGCCTCCACGAGCCGGCTGCTGCTTCCGTTCTGGGTGTACATGGGGAAGATGACAACATGCTGCAGGCCGTCCTGGCGCTGCAACTGGGGCTGGAACGCCAGCAGCGATGCGAGGAAGTCCGGGACGGCGAATCCAGCCGTGGCCCACGTCTGGAAATCAGCGACGACGGCGTCAAGGTAGGCCGCGTCGTGCGGGAACAGCGGTGCCAGTTCGGCAAGCGACTCCGTGATGGCGGCAACCTGCAGGGCTGCCTCGGCGTGATGGCCGGCATCAGGCACGGAGCCGTCCTGCACCTGCAGTGCCTGCAGGGATTCGGCGGCGCTCCTGAGGCGGAGCCAGGCGGGGTTTTCGGCGGTGATCCTCGTAGGGGCCACGGTCACGGTGACGGTCATGGTGCGACTGCCTTTCTCATTGCTTGGGGCATCTACGGCGAGCGTAGCAAGCAACCAGAGTCTCTAACTCAAATAGAGCCTGAGCATAAGAGACTCTCGGGCTCGAGGCGCCTCGTGGCTCCGCCAGATGTAGGCGGAGCCACGGCTGGCGGACTCAGGCCTTCGTGGATTCTTCCCCGGCAGCGCCGCGCGGCACCAGTTTCAGGGACACCGAATTGATGCAGAAGCGCTGGTCCGTGGGCGTGCCGTAGCCCTCACCCTCAAATACGTGGCCCAGGTGTGAATCACAGTGCGCGCACCGTACCTCCACCCGCTTCATGCCGAGCGTCCGGTCGTGGATGTAACGGACGGTGCCTTCGGCGAGCGGTGCCCAGAAGGACGGCCAGCCACAATGCGAGTCGAATTTTTCGTTGCTCCGGAAGAGCTCGGTGCCACAGGCACGGCATTGGTAGACACCCTCCGTGTGGGTGTCCACGTACTCGCCGGTGAAGGGGCGCTCCGTACCCGCCTGCCGCAGCACGTGGTATTCCTCCGGTGTGAGTTCCTGCCGCCACTCAGCGTCGGATTTAAGGTAGGCGGGTTCCGCAGCGACGGCGTCGGCGGCCGGACCGGGGACGGAATCCGTGGCCTTGTTCCCGAAGATGCTCTTACCAAAGTTGCTCATAGTCAGCTCAACGCTCAGGAGTCGCCGATAAATCCCGAACCGGCATACAGGTGGAGCACGGGGAGCCCCAGCTGGTCCTGGGCTTTGTTGGCCCAGTCCGTGTGGAACGTATCCGCCACCGCGTGCGGACGCGTGATCACCACCGCCTGGGCTGCGCCGAGCTCCTTGACCTTGGCCACGAGGCCTTTGACGGCCCCGCCGTCCACTACCTCGCCCGTTACCCCTGCGCCCAGCCCCTCCAAGGCGGCCAGCGAGACGGCCAGCGTTTCTGCAGCCTCGGCCCGTTCAACGGTGGGGTCCGGGGCGTGGGCGGTCAGTTCGCGGAACGCCTTAGCAACGTCCAGGAGGGAGAGATTCTCAAGGAAATCCACCAGCAGATGCCGTTCAGTGTTCCCTGGAACCAGTAGGACAAGGGGAGTGTCCTGCCCGTCCACCAGGCGTTCTATGTTGACGCGGTCGTCCGCGCCCAGGGGTTCTTCGGTCAGGATGACGATTGGATCGCTCATGGCATCAGCCTAGTCGTGCGCACCGGCGCCTGCATCCATTTGGGCCGCACGGGGCGCGCGGTGTCATGAGCGCAGCGTCCCCGGGGCCGGCAGAATTGCGGTGCCACGTGCCGGACGGAATATGGTCAACCCGTCTGCGGCAGTAAGAATGGTTCCATGGCACCTTCCACGCGCACCTCCACGTTGACGGCGGCAGTTCCGACCCAGGCCGACGGCCGCATGTCGCTGCGCGCCAAATGGGCGCTCGGCGGCGTCATGGGCGGCGGGGCCCTTGCCGGCCTGCTGGCCACAGGCTCCTCCGCGCTGGCGCTTTACTTTGCCCGGCGTGTGATTACTCCCGTCCGGCAGCGGACGGCGGACCAGGAAGTCCTCGCCGTGATCCGGGAAGGGGGCGGCCGCCAGGTCATCCTGACAGCCACTCCGGAGACCACTGTGGAGGGCGTCTATGGGTTGTTTTTCGACGGCGGGAAGGGGCGCGCCCGGATCGGGCGGATCGTGTCCTATTCGCCGGCGGACGGCACGGTCCTGCGCGAAGTGGAAGCCGTCTATGCCGGCGATCTCGATACGGCCCGCCGCGGATGGTGGAGCGGTGCGCTTTACCCGGATCCCGCCACGGCCGGCTTTGTGGCCGAGGACGTACTGATTGAGGTCGACGGCGGCACGGCACCGGCATGGCTGGTCCGGGCCGGCGGGACGTCCCGGACCTGGGCAATCATGGTTCATGGCCGTGGGGCAACCCGCCAGGAGGCCCTCCGGGCGGTAGGCTCCGCCCTCGAACTGGGGCTCACCAGCCTGCTTGTCTCGTACCGGAACGACGGGTTGGCGCCATCGGCCGAGGACGGCCGGTACGGCCTGGGATCCACGGAATGGCGTGACATAGAGGCCGCCATCGAGTTTGCCCTGGCCAATGGCGCCGAGGAAATTGTTCTCTTCGGCTGGTCCATGGGTGGTGCCATCTGCCTGCAGACGGCCGATCTCTCGCCCCACCGTCACCTGATCCGGGCCATGGTCCTGGACGCGCCCGTCATCAACTGGGTCAATGTGCTGGCCCACCATGCGCAGATCAACCGCATTCCGTCCCTCGTTGGCCGCTACGGGCAACTGATGCTGGGCCACCCCGTGGGCCGCAGGCTCACCGGACTGGCCGCACCCGTGGACCTCAAGGCCATGGACTGGGTGGCGCGCGCCGTGGAGGTCCGGACGCCCACCCTGATCATCCACAGCGTTGATGACGAGTACGTTCCCTACGAACCATCCGCGCTTTTGGCCGAGCGGAATCCGGACATGGTCACGTTCGAAACGTTCAACCACGCCAGGCACACGAAGGAATGGAATGTCGATCCCGAGCGCTGGGAGAACCTGATCAAGGCGTGGCTGCGGCCTCAGTTGGCTCCGCGGCTTAATCCCGGGCAGAACCGCTAAAGTGTGCGGGTGCCGATGGCGGCCGTCACGGCGGACGTCAGCCGGATAAGGTCCGCCGGCGCAAGCTCAACGTCCACTCCGCGCTTGCCACCGGAAACCAGCATCGTTTCGAGGGCAAGGGCGCTGCTGTCCACCACCGTGGGTGATGTCTGGCGCTGGCCCAGCGGCGAGATCCCGCCGAGGACGTAGCCGGTGCGGCGTTCCGCAGCCGCGGGGTCCGCCATCGAAGCCTTCTTTGCGCCCATGGCGGCGGCGAATGCCTTGAGGTCAAGGTTTCCGCTGACCGGCACAACCCCCACGGCAAGCCGGCCTTCCACTTCGACCATGAGGGTCTTGAAAACCGTCTCCGGAGCGATGCCCAGGGCTTCGGCGGCTTCCGTGCCGTAGCTGGCTGCGGAGGGATCGTGGGCATACGGATGCAGCACAAAGGGAACGCCGGCTGCAGCCAGTGCGGCCGTGGCCGGCGTTCCGTTTGAAGAACTCTTGCGTCCCAAAGCGTTCAGTTCCCGATCCGGAGCCAGGAAGTCAGCTGATCAGGACGCAAGCCGGGACGAAGCGGCGACCTTGCGCTTGATCCGTCCCAGCATGGCGGTCATGCCGCGCATCCGCAGTGGCGTGATGGCCCGCGTCAGGCCCAGCAGCTCCGGCATATCGTCCGGCACCCCCAGGATTTCAGCGGCGCTGAGTCCGTCGAGACCCTCGTGGAGCACACCGGCGAAACCCCGCGTGGTGGGGGCTTCCGGTGGCGCCTTGAAGTAGAGCCGAACGGCGTCGGCCGGGCCGGCGTCGTTCTTTTCCGTTTCAATCGTCAGGAACAGCGGCGACTGGCATTCCACCACCTGCTCCAGGAGCTCGGGGTGGTCCTTCAGCCGGTCCGGCAGTTCCGGCAGTTCGCGCGAGAACTCAAGCAGCAGCTGAAGCCGATCGGGTTCGGTCAGGGCCTGGAAGTCATCCACGATTTCCGCCAATGCGGCGGGCAGGTCATGTGTAGTCATCTGTTCCAGTTTACGCCGGGACCGTGCCGCGTTCCGTGCCCTTGGCGATGGGAACCCGGACGGCGTTGCCCCACTCGGTCCAGGAACCGTCGTAGTTCCGGACGGTGTCAAAGCCCAGCAGGTACTTGAGCGCGAACCAGGTGTGGCTGGAACGCTCGCCGATGCGGCAGTAGGCCACCACGTCATCGCCTGCGGTCAGGCCGGCCTCGCCCAGGTAAAGGGCCTCGAGCTCTTCCCGGCTGCGGTACGTTCCGTCCGGCGCAGCGGCGCGGGCCCACGGGATGGATGCTGCCGTGGGAATGTGGCCGCCGCGGAGCGCACCTTCTTCCGGGTAGGCCGGCATGTGGGTCCGCTGGCCGGTGTACTCCTCGGGGGAGCGGACGTCAATCAGCGGCTTGCCGAAGTGTGCCAACACATCTTCCTTGAACGCGCGGATGGGGGCGTCGTTGCGCTCCACCACTGGGTAGTCGCCGGGCGCCGGGGCGGTCCGCTCCGTGGTCAGGTCGCGGCCTTCGGCGATCCACTTGTCCCGGCCGCCGTCGAGCAGCCGGACATCTTCGTGGCCGAACAGGGTAAAGACCCAGAGAGCGTAGGCGGCCCACCAGTTGGACTTGTCCCCGTAGATGACCACCGTGGTGTCGCGGGAGATGCCCTTGGCCGCGGCCAGGGCGGCGAATTCCTTGCCGTTCACGTAATCGCGGGTCACTTCATCGTTAAGGTCCGTGTGCCAGTCGATTTTGACGGATCCGGGAATGTGACCGGTCTCGTAAAGGAGGACGTCCTCGTCGGACTCGACCACCACCAGCTTTCCGTCCGCCAAGGCGCCGCTTTGGAGGGCGGCGGCAAGCCACTCGGTGGATACCAGACGCTCCGGGTTGGCGTAGGCGGCGAACTTCTCGTTCTGTTCAACTGCGTAGGACATGGTGATGGCCTTTCACTGAGACACGGCGGATGCTGTAGAAGGAAACCCTGCCTCCACCCTAGCCACGGCCGGACGCCCTGTCCGCCTCCTTGTTAACAGTGGGAAATATGGCTTTCGTCACGCCGGGGCCCTTGCCGGCGCCATGGCGGGGGAGGCCCCGGCCATTGCCGGTATTCTTTCTGGGGACAACCCCACCAGCAGAACGGACCACCTTGGTACAGATCGAACAGCTTGCCGCCCGCACTCCGGCGGTTTCGGTGGATGAGCTCCTCAAGGGTTTTTATCCGTCCCCACGGTTTGGCCAGGTCTCCTTTGCCAGCTATCGGCCGGACCAGAACCAGCCGTCCCAGGCGGCGGCGGTCAAGGCTCTGGAGGGATTCGCCGGGGGAGTTGGAGCCGGCGACGGCGACGGCCTGTTCAAGAAGCTCTTCACCAAGAAGGTGGCTACCAGGGCGGGGATCTATCTCGACGGCGGATTCGGCGTTGGCAAAACCCACCTGCTGGCCTCGCTGTGGCATGCTGCCCCGGGCCCCAAGGCCTTCGGCACGTTTGTGGAATACACCAACCTCGTGGGGGCACTGTCCTTCCGCAAGACTGTTGAGGCGCTGAGCCACTACAAGCTGGTGTGCATCGACGAATTTGAGCTGGATGATCCGGGCGACACCGTGCTGATGTCCCGTTTGATGCGTGAACTGGCCGACGCCGGCGTCAAGCTGGCTGCCACGTCCAACACCCTGCCGGGGTCGCTGGGCGACGGCCGCTTTGCCGCCGTCGACTTTGCCCGTGAAATCCAGGTCCTGGCGGACCAGTTCGACGTCATCAGGATCGACGGCGAGGACTTCCGCCACCGTGGCCTGCCCGCCGCCCCGGCACCGCTGAAGAACAGCCAGCTCGCCGCACAGATGAGGGCCGAGTTCGACGGCAAGACCGTGGCAGAGGACGAATTCAATTCACTGATCGGCCACCTTGCCGGTGTCCACCCGAGCCGTTACCGGCAGCTCATCGACGGCATCGACGGCGTTGTGTGGCGCAACGTGGAGACCATTACCGAACAGGCCGTGGCGCTTCGCTTCGTTGTGTTGGCGGACCGCCTGTACGACAAGGATGTGCCCATCTTGGCCAGCGGCGTCCCCTTCGACAAGCTCTTTACGGACGAGATGATGCACGGCGGGTACACCAAGAAGTATTTCCGCGCCGTGTCCCGCCTGACCGCGCTGGCCCGCGAGGGCCAGAACCACGAGCCGTCCTAGGCAGCGGCTGGGGAAGCTGGACCGTCCATTAAACGCCAAAGGTGCGAGTGCCGCCTCCCGGCGGGACCCGCACCCCCTTGACGTGCTAGGGCAATGCCCTGGCCAAATCCTTCTTACGGAGCCTTGTCAACCGGGGGAACCGGGTTGACTGGCGGAGCCTGCTCGGTGGCAGGGGTCTCGCCGGGGGTTCCGTCGTTCTTGTCAACGAGCTTGGAAGCGCCATCCTGGATCTTATCGACGTGACCCGCGTACTTGCCGCCAGTCTTTGAGTCGACAAAATCGCCGGCCTTGGTGATGCCGTCCTTGATGGCCCGCTCGTTGCCGTGGATGAGACCCTGAGCCTTGCCCTTGAGATCGTCAATCAGTCCCACGAGCACCTCCCTTCAATCGCGGAGCCAGGTCGCTCCTCCGCAACCGAGCCTAGCCCTCTCTGCGGAGCGTGCCAAGGCGCGGTGACAAATGTTGTAAAGTCCGTGCGGCGTATCCGGGCAATAAAAAAGCAGCTCACGGGGAGCTGCTGTGTGTGGGCGATACTGGGATCGAACCAGTGACCTCTTCCGTGTCAGGGAAGCGCGCTACCGCTGCGCCAATCGCCCGGAACCGGAAGGCCGGCTATTTCGGATTTATTACTGGAGTAGAGAGCGGACGACGAGATTCGAACTCGCGACATCCACCTTGGCAAGGTGGTGCTCTACCAGCTGAGCTACGTCCGCGTATGAAGTACACCCTGGCCGGTGGCCAGACGTACTGCATGAAGCAAGTTTCCTTGCTTGGTGGGCGATACTGGGATCGAACCAGTGACCTCTTCCGTGTCAGGGAAGCGCGCTACCGCTGCGCCAATCGCCCATTTCGTCCGGCGTGAACCGGAATCCATGGTTTTCACCGAGGTGGGTACGGGATTCGAACCCGTGTGAACGGCTTTGCAGGCCGCTGCCTCGCCTCTCGGCCAACCCACCGTGTAAGCTCTGATTCCGAAAAACCTTAGCCGTGACAGTGTCCTGCGAGCGGACGACGAGATTCGAACTCGCGACATCCACCTTGGCAAGGTGGTGCTCTACCAGCTGAGCTACGTCCGCATTTGGGCCGCTGAATCCGTGCCGTTTCGGGCATTTCCTCGCGTTCCAACGAGTAAGAACTCTATAGGAGGTTCAGGGAATCTCCAAATCGAACGTGCTTCAACGGCTGCAACGCCCCTGGATCCCTGCAATCTAGGGGATTTTTCTAATTACAGGCGTGTAATTCGAGCGGCGTCCCGTCTCGATTTCCATAAACCCCGCCCGGTCGGCTAGCATTCAAAGGCATCGGGGCGATTGGCGCAGTGGTAGCGCGCTTCGTTCACACCGAAGAGGTCACTGGTTCGAACCCAGTATCGCCCACCGAGGAATCTGGTCCGTTTCCGCTCAGCCGAGCGGAAACGGACCTTTTTTGTGTGCCCGCCATTCTGTCAGCCCCTTGTGAAAGAGTCTTTGTATGACTGATCCACTTCTTGCCCACGCCACGGAATACGGCCGCATGTATGCGCGGTCCACCTCCGAGCAGTTTTCCGTTCCGTCCATCACCACCGTCATCGGCCAGCAGCCGCACGGCCTGGACGGCTGGTTCGGTTACATGGGCGCCAGCAGCCTGGCGAAGGATCCGTTGCTGGCCGATTCCCTGGGCAGCCCGGCGAAAATCCGGCAGGCCGTCAACCGGGCCTCAAAGGCAGCAGAACTGTACCGGGACGACGCCGCCAAACGCGGGGACCGCGTCCATAATTACTGCGAGCAGGTTGCGCTCCGCGCCCTGGGCCGGCCCCACGCCATGAAAGAGACCCGCGAGGCGTTGGCAGCCAACGGCGAGGAAGGCTTTGCCCTGCGCTTCGATGAGTGGTGGGACCTCTACGGCGTAGAGCCCATCGCACCGGAAATTACCGTCTGGAACAAGTCAGTAGGCTACGCCGGGACGCTGGACCTCGTGGCCAAAATCAACGGCCGGATCTGCGTCATTGATTACAAGACCAAGGGCACCACACGGGACGGGACCGTCAAGCCGCTGGACGACAAAGTGGTTATGCAACTGGTGGCCGGCATGAAGGCCGAAGAAAGCCTGGTGGATGCCGTGGCAGGGGAATGGGAGCCCTGGAAGT
This sequence comes from Arthrobacter sp. 4R501, assembly GCF_002929755.1. Taxonomy (NCBI): domain Bacteria; kingdom Bacillati; phylum Actinomycetota; class Actinomycetes; order Micrococcales; family Micrococcaceae; genus Arthrobacter; species Arthrobacter sp. 4R501. The sequence goes on from NZ_PJIW01000009.1 coordinate 76,547, forward strand.
ACGGCGAGAACCCCTTACTGCTGGCTGTGGCCATCGGCGAGACCGAAGTCCGGCCGGTCCGCGCGAACCCCGACGTCCTCAAGCACCACTGGTGGAAGTTCTGCGCCCTGCGCCGGGTCTGGGAACTGTCCGCCGATACGCTCGCCGCCGGGTCTGCGCTTCTTCCCGTGGCTCCGCCCGTCTCCGCGCAGGCCCGCAGCGCCTAGCGGGGCACGCGTGCCGGAACTTCGCAGGCCTGGAGTCCGCCTGCCTGGAGTCCCAAGGGGGTTCCCCTGCGCCTAAACTGGATAGGTTCGCCCATAACGCCCACCGTGAGGAAAAACAGCACATGGCCATTCTGAATATCCGCATCATCGGTGATCCTGTGCTCCGCACAGTGGCTGATCCCGTGACGGAATTCGGTCCTGAGCTTGCCAAGCTGGTTGCGGACATGACGGAAACCATGGAGGACGTGGATGGCGCCGGGCTCGCGGCCCCCCAGATTGGCGTCAGCCAGCGGGTCTTCACCTACCGGATCGACGGCGTGGAGGGCCACATCATCAATCCGGTCCTGGAAAACAGCGAGGACTTCCAGGCGGACCAGGTTGAGGGTTGCCTGTCCATTCCTGGCCTGGCGTTCCCGGTCCGCCGCTTCCGCGCCACCCGCGCCACCGGTGTTGACCTCAACGGGAATCCTGTGGCGGTAGAGGGGGAAGGCCTGCTGGCCCGTTGTTTCCAGCATGAGACGGACCACCTGGACGGCATCCTCTACACCGACAGGCTGGAAGGCGAGGACCGGAAAACGGCCCTGCGTTCCATCCGCAATGCCAACTATGACGCCATTACGGAACGCACGACGACGAAGCGAGCCAAGACGGTCGGGTCCAGTTTCGGGGGCTCGAGCGTTGGAGGGGCGAACTCTGGGAGCGCCAGCCCTGGCCAGGCCAGCTTCGGCGGCGGCGCCACCACATGAAGGTACTTTTTGCCGGCACCCCCGCCGTGGCCGTCCCGTCCCTTGATGCCCTCGTTGGGGCCGGCTTTGAGATCGTTGCCGTCCTGACCCGGCCCGACGCGCCGATAGGGCGCAAACGGGTGCTGACGCCGTCGCCCGTTGCAGCCCGCGCCGCCGAACTGGGAATCGACATCATCCACGCCACCCGCGTGGACGAGGCCGTGACGGCGAAAATCGCCGCGACCAAGCCGGACGTGGCCGCCATCGTGGCCTACGGCGGCCTGATTCCGCGCCCCGCCCTTGATGTTCCCCCGCATGGTTGGATCAACCTGCACTTTTCCCTGCTTCCCGCATGGCGTGGCGCCGCCCCCGTGCAGCGGGCCGTGATGGCCGGCGACGACGTCACCGGGGCAGTCACCTTCCGGTTGGAAGAAGGGCTGGACACCGGCCCGGTCTTCGGAACGCTGACCGAGGGCGTTGGCCCGGAGGACACCGCCGGAGCGCTGCTGGAGCGGCTGTCCCACAGCGGGGCCGTGCTCCTTGCCCAGACGCTGTCCGCCGTTGAAGCCGGGAGGGCAGCTGCACAGCCGCAGGTCGGCGACGTTTCACTGGCCCCCAAGCTGACTATCGATGACGGCCGGCTCGACTGGATGCAGCCCGCCCTGGCGATCGGCAGGCGCGCCCGCGGCGTAACTCCCGAGCCCGGCGCCTGGACCACCTTGGACGGACAGCGCGTCAAACTTGAACCTGTCCGGCTCCGGCCAGGTGACACTGACCTGCAGCCCGGCGCGGTATTCCTCGACGGTAAGAGCGTCCTGGTGGGCACCGGATCCCACGCCGTGGAGTTGACGAGGATCCAGCCTTCGGGCAAAAAGATGATGGCCGCCGCCGATTGGGCGCGTGGCATGGCAACACTGGAAAGCGTGGTCTTCGAATGAGCGAATCCGGCGGTAATGCAGGCGGCACGGGCGGCAGCGGAAGCGGCGCCCGGGGCGGCGGCGGACGCGGCAACAGCGGACGGGGCAAGGGCGGGCCGCGGGATTCCAGCCAGCGCAACGCCCAGGGCCGCGAACGCAACCGCCCCTCCCAGCGCAGCTTCACCGAAAACGCTCCTGCGCAGCGGACCCGCCGGGCGGACCCCGCGCGGCTTGTGGCTTTTGAAGTCCTGCGCGCGGTAGCCGCCGAGGACGCCTACGCCAACCTGGTGCTCCCGTCCCGCATCCGCCATCACGGCCTGGACAAGCGCGACGCCGGCTTCGCCACCGAGCTCAGCTACGGGGCCCTGCGTAGCCAGGGCACGTACGATGCTATCCTGGCGCGCTGCGTTGACCGGCCGCTGGACCAGCTTGACCCTGCCATTCTCGACGCCTTGCGGATCGGCACCCATCAGCTGCTGGCCATGCGTGTCCCGGCCCACGCCGCCCTGGATCAGACCGTGGGCCTGGCCCGCGCCGTCATCGGCGCCGGACCCTCCGCCCTGATAAACGCAGTATTGCGGAAAGTCACAGCGCACACCCTGGAGGAGTGGCTTGAGATCCTCGTTGCCGGTGAAAGCGACGAAACCACCATCGCCTCCCTCCGGTACGCCCACCCCGAATGGATTGTCCGGGCCATGCGCCAGTCCCTGGTGGCCCACGGGCGGTCAGCCGCCGAAATCAACGACCTGCTGGAAGCCGATAACGAAGCTCCGGTGGTCAACCTCGTGGCCCTGCCCGGCCTGGGCAGCCTGGATGAAGCCCTGGAGGGCGGGGCAACCCCCGGTGAACTCGTTGAAGGCTCGGCGCTCTCCAGCGGCGGAGACCTGGGCCGCCTCGCCTCCATACGGGAAGGCAGCACGCGCGTCCAGGATGTCGGCTCCCAACTGGTGGCCCGCGCCATGGCGGCAGTGGACCTCGATCCCACCGGAAGCCCTGGAGCAGAACGCCGGAACGAAACCTGGCTGGACCTGTGCGCCGGCCCCGGCGGTAAGGCGGCCCTGCTGGGCGCTCTGGCCAACGCCCAGGGTGCCACGCTGCTCGCGAATGAACCGGCCCCGCACCGTGCCAAACTCGTCAGCCAGGCCCTGTCCGCCGTGCCCCGGGACGTCTGGCGCGTCCGGACCGGCGATGGCCGCGACGTGGGCACTGAGCAGCCGGAGTCCTTTGACCGGGTCTTGGTGGACGTCCCCTGCAGCGGGCTGGGTGCCCTGCGCCGCAGACCGGAGTCCCGCTGGCGCCGCACGCCCAAGGACCTCGCGGACCTGGGACCGCTGCAGCGCGCCCTGTTGAAATCGGCGCTGGAGGCCGTCCGCCCCGGCGGAGTGGTTGCCTATGTCACCTGTTCACCCCACCCGGCCGAAACCACGGCAGTGGTCAGCGATGCCCTCCGGAAGCGGGATGACCTGGAGCTGCTGGACGCCGGTGCTGTGCTGGACAGCGTGAGCCTGACCGGGAACCTGGGCGCAGGCCACGATTCCACGGCGCAACTCTGGCCGCACATCCACAGCACCGATGCCATGTTCCTGGCCCTCATCCGGAAGAAAGCCTGACCCGTGAAAGGTTCCCCCATGCCGCAGTGCTGCATCAACCCCAGCATCCTGTCCGCCGACTTCGTCAACCTCGAAGCCGAACTGCAGCGCATCAGCAACGCTGACGCCGTTCACGTGGACGTTATGGACAACCACTTTGTCCCCAACCTCACCATCGGGCTGCCCGTGGTCCAGCGGATCCAGGCGGTCAGCCCCGTACCGCTGGACGCCCACCTGATGATCTCCGACGCCGACCGCTGGGCGCCGGGGTTCGCCGAGGCGGGCCTGGCATCCGTGACCTTCCATGCCGAGGCCTCCATTGCACCGGTCAAACTGGCCCGCGAACTGCGGGCCCGTGGCTCCAAGGCCGGCATGGCGCTGCGCCCTGCGACGGCTGTGGAACCCTACCTGGACATGCTTGAGGAACTGGACATGCTCCTGATCATGACCGTGGAGCCGGGCTTCGGCGGCCAGGCGTTCCTGGACTTCACCCTGCCCAAGATCCGCAGGGCCCGGGCAGCCATTGACGGCTCCGGAATCAATGTCGCCATCCAGGTGGACGGCGGCATTACCGAGGAAACCATTCTGCGGGCGGCCGAAGCAGGCGCGAACGTCTTTGTGGCGGGTTCCGCTGTTTACGGCGCGGAAGACCCGGCTGCAGCCATTGGACGGCTCCGCGAAGCCGGCAGCATGAAGTTACGTACTGCGTCCGCGGAATAGTCTGGGCCACCTTGTGGTTATGGGACAATAGCAACACACAATACGTGCTCCGGGGTCGGTGTAAGTCCGAACCGGCGGTGATAGTCCGCGACCCGCGAGCCGGCGCTTTCCCCTTCAGGGAAGGAACCGGCGGACGGTTGAACTGGTGAAATTCCGGTACCGACAGTTAAAGTCTGGATGAGAGAAGCACGTACAGCTGTATCTGCGGCGCCCTTTGGCGCTGCGGCCTTCTGCTGTCGTATACCCCCGGAGCCATCGCGGTTCTAGAGGGAAGGAACGACAACACACATGAACCCCTTGCGATGGCTCTTTGAAGCCAGGATTTCCCATGCTCCGGGAACCGAAGCCGCCGGACCGGTGGCTGCCCCATGACCCGGATCGAAACCGTCACGGCGTTCAGCGCCGCCGAAACCGCCGCCATGGACGCAGCGCTCGAAGCAGCCCTCCAGGGTCCGCGCGGAGCGAATCCGCTCGTGGGCGCCGTCGTCATCGATGCTGCCGGCCGCCAGCTGGTGACCGGGTACCACCGCGGCGCCGGCACACCCCACGCGGAAGCGGACGCCATCGCCCAGGCTGAGGCCGCCGGGCTGGACCTGAGCGGCTGCACGATGGTGATCACGCTGGAACCCTGTGACCACAGCGGCCGCACGGGGCCCTGCACCCAGGCGATCATTCGTGCCGGAATCACGGACGTGGTCTACGCCGTCGACGATCCGCACGACCCTGCGGCGGGAGGCGCAGCCACCCTCCGGAACGCGGGCGTCCAGGTCCGCAGCGGGCTCGCGGCCAGCGAATCGTTCGAGTTGAACCATCAGTGGTTCCTGGGAGTGGCCGCACAGCGCCCGTTCGTGACGCTGCACATCGCGCAGACCCTGGACAGCCGGATCGCCGCTGAGGATGGAACGAGCCAGTGGATCTCCTCCCCGGAGTCGCTGGCTGACAACCACGGACTGAGGCGCCGGATCGACGCCATCCTCGTGGGCACGCAGACCGTGCTCGTGGACAACCCCCGGCTGACAGCCCGCGACGCGTCCGGAGCCACAGCCGGCAAACAGCCGCTGCGCGCCGTGATGGGCCTGCGGGACATCCCGGCCGACGCCGCCGTCCGCGGTGACGACGGGAACGTGCTCCACCTGCCCACGCGGGATCCGCGGGAGGCGCTCTCGCTCCTCTACGCGGAAGGAATCCGCCACGTCATGGTGGAAGGCGGCTCACGCATCCTCAGTTCATTCCTGGCCGCCGGTCTTGTGGACGAACTCATTGTCTACCTCGCGCCCACCCTGCTGGGTTCCGGAACTCCCGCCCTCAGAGGGCTCGGAATCACCACCCTTGCGGATGCCCGGCACTGGGACTGGGACCCTTCCGACGGCGGTGCCGTCCTGACCCTGGGCCGGGACCTGAGGCTGCACCTCCGTCCAGTACCAACCGATGCTTTTGAACCACACCTATCCCGCACTGCCGCGGAACCAGCCATGGGAGGCTACTGATGTTTACCGGAATTATTGCCGAACAGGGACAGGTTCTGTCCGTGGAGCGGGACGGCGATGCCAGCGCAACGCTCCGCCTCCGGGCGCCCGGCACCACCGAAGGGCTCGGACTGGGCGGGTCCATTGCCGTCAACGGGGTCTGCCTGACGGCCACCGCCATCGACGGCAAAGAGTTCAGCGTTGATGTGATGGGCGAAACCCTCGTCCGCAGCACCATCGGCGAACTGGCCGCCGGTGACTCGGTGAACCTTGAGCGCTGCGTCCCTGCCGGCGGCCGGCTCGACGGCCACGTCGTCCAGGGCCACGTCGACGGCGTCGGGCAGCTGCTGGAGCGCGAGGCACTCGGCAACTGGGAACGCCTCCGGTTCGGTGTGCCGGCCAACCTTGCCCGCTACATCGCGGAGAAGGGCTCCATAGCGATCGACGGCGTCTCGCTCACCGTCACGGCGGTCAGCCCCGCCGCGGAGCCGGAGCCCTGGTTCGAAGTGGGGCTGATCCCCACCACCTTGGCCGAGACCGGCCTGGGCGCTAAGGAAACCGGCAGCAGGGTCAACCTCGAAGTGGACGTGCTCGCGAAATACACCGAACGGCTGCTGGCATTCAGCACCGGCGCAACCACCGGTGGCGAACGATGAACGCCACCGTCCGGCTGGAACGGGCCGCGGCCGTGAGCCCGGCGCCTAACGCAACCTTCGGACTCGACACCGTGGAAGCTGCCATCCGCGCCATGGCCGCAGGCCGGCCCGTGCTGGTGGTGGACAACGAGGACCGCGAAAACGAAGGCGACATCATCTTCGCCGCACAGCATGCCACCCCTGCCCTCATGGGATGGACCATCCGCTACAGCTCCGGCGTCATCTGCGTCCCCCTGACGGGGGAGCGTGCCGACGCCCTGGCACTGCCGCCCATGGTGGCAGTGAACCAGGACGCGAAGGGTACGGCGTACACCGTTTCCTGCGATGCGGCGGTGGATGTCAGCACCGGAATCTCCGCCACGGACCGGGCCCTCACGGCCCGCGTCCTTGCAGACCCCGGCGCCGGACCGGCGGCCGTGACCCGGCCCGGGCATATTTTCCCGCTCCGGGCAGTTAACGGAGGAGTGCGTGAACGCCCCGGCCATACCGAAGCGGCCGTCGACCTCTGCCGGCTCGCTGGACTGGAGCCAGTGGGCGTGATCGCAGAGGTTGTGTACGACGACGGTGAAATGATGCGGCTCGACGGGCTGCGGGGATTCGCTGCTGAACACGGGTGCCCCCTGATCTCGATTGAGGATCTGGTGGCCTACCTTGAAGCAGGAGCCGGGACACCCGCCGACAGTGACACCGGGCCGGACGCCCGGGCGGAATAGAGGAGTGATGATGACGGCTTCCGGAGTATCGGACAACAGCCACCAGAACGACCACCACCGGGGGGCGGCCGGCAATGGCCGGGCCCACCACCCCGTGAGCGGCGGTCCCATTGTGCAGCTGCCCACGGCATTTGGCGATTTCATTACCCAGGCGTGGACAGACCTCGTCACTGGCGCCGAACACCTGGCCGTGAGCTCACCCAACCCGCCCAGGGAGGGCGTTGCTCCGCTGGTCAGGCTGCATTCCGAGTGCCTGACCGGCGACGTGTTCGGCTCTTACCGTTGTGACTGCGGCGAACAGCTGGCCTTTGCCCTGGAGCTGATCAACGAGTTCGGCGGCACGCTGCTCTACCTGCGCGGGCAGGAAGGCCGGGGGATCGGCCTGGCTAACAAGATCAAGGCCTACGCCCTCCAGGAAGCGGGCTTTGACACCGTGGAGGCCAACGAACAACTGGGACTTCCGGTGGACGCCCGCTGCTACAAGGCCGCCGCCCAGATCCTGGCCGAGATGGGCCTCCACGAGATCCGGCTCCTGAGCAACAACCCGGACAAAAAGAACAGGCTCGCCAAGGCCGGCGTGAAGGTGGTGGAGATGGTGCCCACCGAGGTGCCGTCCCGCGACCAGAACATCCGCTACCTGCAGACCAAAAAGGACCGCATGGAGCACCGGCTGACGCTGGACACACACGTTGTCACGGTGCCCAGCGGCGTCCCCGACGATTTCGACCACGACCAAAACTGAACGGACCAGATTCACGCATGAGCGGACACGGCGCACCAGATATTGACCTCACCACCCTCCACCCGGCGGAAACGTCGCAGCTGCGGTTGGCCATTGTGGCAGCCAGCTGGCACACCCAGATCATGGACGGACTCCTGGACGGTGCCCTGCGCGCCGCCAAAGACGCGGGCATCAGCGAACCCACCGTCCTGCGCGTTCCGGGCGCCTTCGAGCTTCCCGTCGCTGCCGCGCGGCTGGCACCGCACTTTGACGCAGTGGCGGCCCTCGGCGTCGTGATCCGTGGCGGCACGCCGCACTTTGAATACGTCTGCCAGGCGGCGACGTCGGGACTGACGAACGTCAGTGTGTCCACCGGCGTGCCGGTGGGCTTCGGCGTGCTGACCTGCGATACGGAGCAGCAGGGACTGGACCGTGCGGGCCTGCCGGGCTCCAGCGAGGACAAGGGCCACGAAGCAGTGACGGCAGCCCTGGCCACCGCAGTGCTCCTCAAGCCGTACAAGTAGCAGCAGATAGTGGCAGCAAGCTGCCCGGGCGCGGTGTGTGTTCGCTCACATCGCGCCCGTCATGCAGCGGCCCGAAAGGCGCCCTCGGGCCGGCAGCAAGTAGGCTGTAGGGCGTGAAGAATTTCGAGACGCTGTTCGCTGAACTGAGTGAGAAGGCAGCCACCCGCCCGGCAGGCTCCCGCACCGTCGCTGAATTGGAGTCCGGAGTCCACGGCATTGGCAAGAAAGTCGTGGAGGAAGCAGCCGAAGTCTGGATGGCCGCTGAGTACGAATCCGATGAGGCCACTGCCGAGGAAATCTCCCAGCTGCTCTACCACCTGCAGGTTCTGATGCTCGCCAAAGGCCTGACCCTGGAAGACGTCTACAAGCATCTGTAGCCACTGCGGCACCCGGCGGTCAACAATTGCCTGCCCGTGCCCTGCGTGGCCCGTTTGCCTGATCCATAGACCTCCCAATCAAGAAAGACCCCCATGCTGCGAGTAGCCGTACCCAACAAGGGCTCCCTGTCCGAAGCCGCCTCCGCCATGCTGTCCGAAGCGGGCTACCGCCAGCGCCGCGACACCCGCGAGCTGGTCATGATGGACCCGGACAACGACATCGAGTTCTTCTTCCTCCGCCCGCGAGACATCGCCGTGTATGTCGGACGCGGAACCCTCGACGTCGGCATCACCGGCCGCGACCTGCTGCTGGACGCCGAGGTGGAGGCCGAGGAACTGCTGCCCCTGGGCTTCGCCGCGTCCACGTTCCGCTTCGCCGGACCCGTGGGTGACTTCGCCGCAGCAGAAGAGCTGGAAGGCAAGCGCCTCGCCACCAGCTACGACGGGCTGCTCCGCGGCTACCTCGCCGAGCGGGGCATCAACGCCAAGGTAGTCCGGCTTGACGGCGCCGTGGAGTCTTCCGTGCGCCTCGGCGTAGCGGACGCCATCGCCGACGTCGTGGAAACGGGCAACACCCTCAAGGCTGCCGGGATGGAAATCTTCGGCGAGCCGATCCTCAAGTCAGAAGCTGTCCTGATCCGCCGCACCGGCGATGGCGGGGCCGCGAACGGCACCGTCAAGGAGATTGAAGTCCTGATCCGCCGCCTGCAGGGTGTCCTCGTGGCGCGCCAGTACGTGCTGATGGACTACGACATCCGCAAGGAACTCGTGGAACAGGCTGCCGCGCTGACTCCCGGCCTGGAATCACCCACCGTCTCACCGCTGCGCGACTCCGACTGGGTGGCCGTTCGGTCCATGGTTCCGAAGAAGGAAACCAACCGGATCATGGATGAGCTCTACGACCTCGGCGCCCGCGCCATCCTGGTCAGCAGCATCCACGCCTGCCGTATCTGAGCGTCCCGCCCGGTTCACGCCCCGCCGCAGAATCCACCCGAGAATTCCAGGAGTCCCCATGGCTGTAGCTGTACGAGTCATCCCCTGCCTCGATGTCGACGCCGGGCGCGTTGTGAAGGGCATCAACTTCGAGGGGCTCCGCGACGCCGGGGATCCGGTTGAGCTGGCCCACCGCTACGACACTGCGGGCGCCGACGAACTGACGTTCCTGGATGTCACGGCGTCCTCAGGCAACCGCGAAACCACCTTCGACGTGGTCCGCCGCACGGCCGAGGAAGTCTTCATCCCGCTGACCGTGGGCGGCGGTGTCCGCGGCGTCGCGGAGGTGGACAAGCTCCTGCGTTTCGGCGCGGACAAGGCATCCATCAACACGGCTGCTGTTGCCCGGCCTGACGTCATCAACGAAATCAGCAGGCACTTCGGTTCGCAGGTGCTGGTCCTGTCCGTGGACGCCCGCCGGACCCGCCCCGGGTCCCAGCCCACGCCGTCGGGGTTTGAAGTGACCACCCACGGTGGTCGCACGGGCACCGGGATCGACGCCATCGAGTGGGCCAGGGAAGCCGCCGACCGCGGCATCGGCGAAATTCTGCTCAACTCCATCGACGCGGACGGCACCAAGGACGGCTTCGACCTGGAGCTGATCCGCCTGGTCCGGGCCGCGGTGAAAGTGCCGATCATCGCCTCCGGCGGCGCCGGGGAACCGGCTCACTTCCCGCCGGCCGTCGCCGCAGGAGCGGACGCCGTGCTGGCCGCGTCGATCTTCCACTGGGGACCGGACAACATGATGTCCCAGGTGAAGCAGGCCATCCGCGACGCAGGTTTCGAAGTCCGCTGAGTGGGATTTCGACAGGCTCGATCACCGATTCCGGTGGTTGAGCTTGTCGAAGCCTAGAGGCCGACTTCTGCCGACTGGAGCAGGGCGACGGCGTCCGGCTGGCCTTCGAAGGTGACCAGGGCGTGGCGGGTCCGGCCGTGGGCGTGCATCAGCAGTTCGCCCGGCTCACCCACGATCGCCACCGAAACCGGTGCCCGCTTGGCGACGTGCCGCGGCCCGGACGGGCGCACCAGCACAATGCCAAGGTCGACGCCACGGTAAAGGATGGCCGCCCGCTTGATCAGTTCGTCCCAGAGGGCGTCCGAGTAGGCCTCATCGAGGGCGCGCGGCGCCCAGCGGTCCACAGCCCGGCGGATGTCCTCGGTGTGGACGAAATATTCGATCAGGTTGGAGCTCTCGTCCAAGGCCTTGATGTTCATGGGGGAGAGAGCCGGCGGGCCACCCCGGAACGTGTTCACGAGGCCGGTGTAGTCGTCGGCGGTTTTCAGCTTCGCCGCAAGTTTGGCGGTGGCCTTGTCCGAAGCCTTGGACAGGCGCTTGATGATGAGGCCAAGCCCGACGGCAGCCTTGCGTTCGCGCAGGTAAAGGTGCGCGGCAAGGTCCCTGGTGCGCCAGCCTCTGCAGAGGGTGGGGGCATCAGGGCCGGCCGCCAGCAGGGTTTCGGCCAGGACTTCTCGGGACGGTTCGACGAAATGCATCACTTGTGAAACTAGCACGAGAGCAGGGAAGTTGGGCAGCAGAACCGCCAGCCGATAGGTGCCCTTGTTCACACGCTGTTTGTATGCCCGTTGGTGCATATTCGGGGCCGCTGATGAGGCACTAGACTTGGTCTGATGTCTGAGCAGCCCGCCTCCGCCCCCGTAATAGTCCCGGCCCCCACCGCAAGCCCGCTTCCGCACGCTGTTGCGGCCGCGTTGAAGCGCGACGGCGCCGGGCTGGTTGCCGCGGTGGTCCAGCAGTTCGACACCCACGAAGTGCTGATGCTGGGCTGGATGGACGATGAAGCCCTGCACCGCACCATGACCAGCGGCCGGGTCACCTTCTACTCCCGTTCCCGCCAGGAATACTGGCGCAAGGGGGACACCTCCGGCCACGTCCAGTGGGTCAAGTCGGTTGCCTTGGACTGCGACGGCGATGCACTCCTGATCCGCGTGGACCAGGTCGGCGCGGCGTGCCACACCGGCACCCGGACCTGCTTCGACGGCAGGGACCTGGATGTCCAGACCGGCGAGGCACTCTGACCCACGGACCTTGGGCGGAAGACCTGCCCGCAGACACACACTTTTGGCAGCATAAGACTGGCGCCGTTCCACACCCGGCGACATTCACGAGGCGACACACAAGAACAGGCGGCGAAGCATAGCCATGCAGGACCTTGGAATCATCAGCCCGGGCCTCGAGGAGTTCCGCGAACTCGCCGGCAGCAGCCGGGTCATCCCCGTCACGCTCAAAGTGCTGGCGGACGCGGAGACCCCTATCGGCCTCTACCGGAAGCTGGCCCAGGGCCAGCCCGGCACGTTCCTGATGGAGTCTGCGGCGGTGGGCGGCACGTGGTCGCGGTATTCCTTCATCGGCGCGAAGTCCCGGGCAACCCTGACCACGAAGGACGGCCAGGCGCACTGGCTGGGCCAGCCCCCTGCCGGAGTGCCCCTGGACGGCAATCCCGTGGATGCCATCCGCGACACCATCGAAGCACTGCGGACCAGCAGGTTTGACGGACTGCCGCCGTTCACCTCCGGCCTCGTCGGCTTCCTGGGCTGGGAGACGGTCCGCCACTGGGAACGGCTGACCAGCCCGCCGGAGGATGACCTCCACCTGCCCGAGATGGCGCTGAATCTGGTGACGGACATGGCCGTGCACGACAACCATGACGGCACGGTGCTGCTGATCGCCAACGCCATCAACTTCGATGGCAGCTCCGACCGCGTGGACGAGGCCTGGGAAGATGCCGTGGCCCGGGTCAAGGCCCTCCTGACCACGGTCAGCACACCAGTGGCCCAGCCGGTTTCCGTGCTGGAACCCGCCGCCCTGGATTTCGCCTCCAGCGTCGAGGAACGGTGGGACGAACCCTCCTACTTGGCCGCGCTGGATCGCGGCAAGGAAGCCATTGTGGATGGCGAAGTTTTCCAGGTGGTGATTTCACGCCGCTTCGAAATGGAGTGCGGAGCCTCGCCCCTTGACGTGTACCGCGTCCTGCGCAACACCAACCCCAGCCCGTACATGTACATCTTCAGCCTCGAGGACGCCGACGGCCGGGAGTACTCGATCGTTGGGTCCTCGCCCGAGGCCCTGGTGACAGTGACCGGTGAGGAAGTCATCACCCACCCCATCGCCGGTTCACGGCCCCGCGGCAAAACGGTGGAGGGAGACAAAGCCCTCGCCGAGGAGCTGCTGGCCGACCAGAAGGAACGCGCCGAACACCTGATGCTCGTGGACCTCTCCCGCAACGATCTGTCCAAGGTCTGCGTGGCGGGAACCGTGGACGTCACGCAGTTCATGGAGGTGGAGCGGTTCAGCCACATCATGCACCTGGTCTCCACCGTGGTGGGCAAGCTATCCCCGGACGCCAGCGCCTACGACGTCCTGAAGGCGACCTTCCCCGCGGGCACCCTGTCCGGTGCCCCGAAGCCCCGGGCTCTGCGCCTGCTGGACGAGCTTGAACCCCACCGCCGCGGCATCTACGGCGGCGTGGTGGGTTACCTCGACTTTGCCGGCGACATGGACATGGCCATTGCCATCCGCTCGGCCCTTCTCCGTGGAGGCCGCGCCTACGTCCAGGCCGGGGGAGGCATCGTGGCGGACTCGGTGAACCCCACAGAAGCCTTGGAGACTGTGAACAAGGCGGCCGCTCCGCTCCGGGCCGTACACACGGCCGGATCGCTACACAACATCGCGGCGGAATCGCTCCCCGGCACCTCTCACATCAGCGACGCCGGCACCGCCGGGGAAAGCCAGGTCGCCGAATGACGGCGGCCTGGGCCAGGAAGTCCACGCTGGTGCTGCTGATCGCTGTCCTTGCGTTGGCGGTCTTCGGGACCACCACCCAGACCTGGATCACAGTCACCCTGGACGCCAACCAGGTGGGCCAGGCGGCGGGGGACCAGAACACCCTTCCGGTCCAGGGCAGCAAGGCCGCCACCGCGGTGACGGCCCTGGCCGTCGTGGCCCTGGCGGGCGGACTGGCAGCGTCCATCGCAGGAAAGTTCGCGCGGTGGGTCATCACCGCCCTCATCATGTTGGCCTCCGTCGGCATCATTGCCGCGGCCGCCACGGTGCTGGCTGACCCGCTGGGGGCCGCGCAGGGCTCCATCGCCGCTGCCACCGGGGTCACCGGCGGGAACGCGGAAGTGGCTGTTACCGTCTTCCCGGTCCTCGCCGTCGTCGCCGGTGCCTTGCTGGCGCTGGCCGCGTTGCTCATCATCCCCGCTGGCCGGCACTGGAAGTCGCGGACCAAATATGACGCAGCCACATACGGGGGGCCCGCCGGCAGTACGGCGGCCGCCACCGGTCCTGTGGACGAGATCGACAGCTGGGACCGGCTCTCGCGCGGCGACGATCCCACCTGAACCCCCGCTCGAAGCCAAACCCGAGCAGCCCGCTAAAACCTGAGCCCGGTCTGCCGATGGGCAGGTCACGGCCAAAAAATGGCAGAATGTAAGCAGTATTCATCCCGAGGAGATTCACATGAGCAAAGCACCCGCTTCCGTATCGAAATCAGGCACCCGGACCGTTGCCCCCGGCGTCGTTGACCACAGCCAGGAACTTGGCCACGGCAACAGCCCCGCGGCCTGGACCTGCGTGATCGTTATGCTGGTCGGCGCCCTCATCGCGTCCATCGCCTTTGTCATCGCCAACACCCCCATCTTCATCGCCGGCGCAGCCGTGATGGTCCTCGGCCTGATCCTTGGCTACGTCATGCGCAAGGCGGGCTACGGCGTCGAAGGCAGCAAGCTGAAGAGCTCCGGCCACTGATGGCGACTGTTCTCGACGACATCAATGCCGGTGTCTGGGAGGATATGGAGGCCAGGAAGCGTCTCGTTTCGCTCGCGGAACTGAAGGACCTGGCGGCGGCCGCGGCACCCGCGCGGGATGCCTGGTCGGCCCTCGGCGGCACCGCGGTGCAGCGGGACCAGCTGAAGGTCATCGCGGAAATCAAGCGGCGCAGCCCGTCCAAGGGCGACCTCGCCAGCATCGTGGATCCGGCAGCGCTGGCAGAGCAGTATGCCGACGGCGGCGCAGCCGTGATCAGCGTACTCACCGAACATCGGCGCTTCAACGGCTCCCTCGCGGACCTGGACGCCGTCCGTGCCCGCGTGGACGTTCCGCTGCTCCGCAAGGATTTCACGCTCGACGAGTACCAGATCTGGGAGGCCCGCGCCCACGGCGCGGACCTGATCCTGCTCATCGTGGCGTCGCTCTCCGACAGCCAACTCCGGGAGTTCAGCGCGCTCAGCCGCGAACTCGGCATGAACGTGCTTGTGGAGACGCACACGGAAGAGGAAATCGAACGTGCAGTGGCGGCTGAGGCGCGCATCATCGGCGTTAACGTGCGCAACCTGAAGACGCTCGACGTCGACCGTTCAGTTTTCGCCTCCCTCGCCGGACTGATTCCGGCCCAAGCCCTGGTCATCGCCGAATCCGGTGTGCGCGGCGTGGACGACGTGACGCATTACGCCGCCAACGGCGCCAACGCCATCCTGGTGGGCGAGGCCCTGGTCAGCGACGCAACGCCGCGTGACCGGATCGCCGAATTCACGGCGGCCGGCGCTGCCGCCATCGCCGCCCGGGCCTAGTCCGGGCACCCGCCGGGCCTGGCGCCGGCGGCACAACACTTCCGAACGACCAACTTGAACAGGACGGGACTGATGGCTGAATCCTCAGACAACGCTGACAACAACGCTGCGGACGCTTTCCTGCAGGGCGGCTCGCTGAAGCACGCCCCGGGGCCATACTTCGGCGGCTATGGCGGGCGCTGGATGCCTGAATCGCTGATCGCCGCCCTGGACGAGCTCGAAGACACCTTTGAAAAGGCCAAGGCAGATCCCGAATTCCTGGCCCAGCTCTCCGACCTGAACAAGAACTACTCCGGCCGTCCCTCGCTGCTGACCGAAGCCAAGCGGTTCTCCGAGCACGCCGGCGGCGCCCGGATTTTCCTCAAGCGCGAGGACCTCAACCACACCGGATCCCACAAGATCAACAACGTCCTGGGCCAGGCCCTGCTGGCCAAGCGCATGGGCAAAACCCGCGTGATCGCCGAGACGGGCGCCGGGCAGCACGGCGTTGCCAGCGCCACCGCGGCCGCGCTCCTCGGCCTGGAATGCGTTGTCTACATGGGCGCCGAAGACTGCCGCCGGCAGGCACTGAATGTCGCCCGGATGCAGCTGCTCGGCGCCACTGTGGTGCCCGTGGTGAATGGTTCCCAGACCCTCAAGGACGCCATCAACGACGCCCTCCGGGACTGGGTCAGCAACGTCGACAACACGCACTACCTGTTGGGCACCGCTGCCGGGGCGCACCCGTTCCCGGCCATGGTCCGCTTCTTCCACGAGGTCATCGGCGAGGAAGCCCGCGCCCAGATCCTGGAGCAGACCGGCAAACTGCCCGACGCCGTCTGCGCCTGCATCGGCGGCGGTTCGAACGCGATCGGCATCTTCCACGGATTCCTGGATGATCCGTCCGTGAAGATCTACGGCTTTGAAGCCGGCGGCGACGGCGTGGAAACCGGCCGGCACGCAGCCACCATCACCCTCGGCAAGCCGGGCGTCCTGCACGGCGCACGTTCCTACCTCATGCAGGACGACGACGGGCAGACCATCGAGTCGCACTCGATTTCCGCAGGCCTGGACTACCCGGGCGTAGGCCCGGAGCACGCCTACCTGGCCGACATCGGACGCGTCAGCTACGAACCCATCACCGACAGCGAAGCAATGGACGCGTTCAAGCTGCTGTGCCGGACAGAAGGCATCATCCCCGCCATCGAGTCCTCACACGCCCTCGCGGGTGCCATCAAGGTTGGGAAGCGCCTCACCGAAGGCACCACTGACCCGTCCGAAACGGTGATCATCGTGAACCTTTCCGGCCGTGGCGACAAGGACGTTGAGACCGCCGCGGAATGGTTTGACATGCTTGACGAGGAGGGCAAGGTCAAGGGCACCAACCTGTCCACGCGCAAGCCCAAGGGCCCTGCCGACAGAGCAGAAACTGAAGCCGTTCCCGCCACAGCTGCCCCTGCCACCAAGGCCGCGGACAACAACGAGGACCAGAACTGATGACTGAACAGACGGCCAGCAAGTCCGCCGCCGCCATCGACCGTGCGCGGGACGCCGGGCGCTCAGCGCTCGTGTGCTACCTGCCTGCCGGGTACCCGGACGTCCAGGCCACCATCGACGCCGGCATTGCCATGGCGAAGAACGGTGCCGACCTGATCGAAATCGGCATTCCCTACTCGGATCCGGTTATGGACGGCCCGGTCATCCAGGCAGCCACCACCGAGGCGATCGCCAACGGATTCCGGGTCGAGAGCGTCTTTGACGTTGTCGCCGGCATCACGGCAGCCACCGATGTGGCCGTGCTGGTGATGACCTACTGGAACCCCGTGGTCCGGATGGGTGTGGACGAGTTCTCGCGCCGGCTGGCCGAGGCCGGGGGAGCAGGGCTCATTACGCCTGACCTCATCCCGGACGAAGCATCGGAATGGTTCGCCGCCTCGGACAAGTACGGACTGGACCGCGTGTTCCTCGTGGCGCCGTCCTCCACCCCGGAGCGCCTGGCCATGACGGTCAAGGCAAGCCGCGGCTTTGTGTATGCCGTCTCCATCATGGGCGTGACGGGGACCCGCCAGGCCGTCAGCAGCAGCGCGGAGAAGCTCGTGGCCGACACGCACGCCGCCGGCGCCGAACGTGTGTGCGTGGGACTCGGTGTCTCCAACGCCAGCCACGTCCGCGAGATCGCAGCATACGCAGACGGTGTCATCGTTGGCACCGCGCTTGTTGCCGCCATCCGTGACGGGGGAGTCCCCGCCGTCGCCGACCTCACCCGGGACCTGAGCGCCGGACTCGTCAGGGAAGAAGCCTAACCACCATGCAGATCCTCCTTCAGGCCGCCGCCCTGGTGCCGGCCAGCATCCCCAGCCCGGACTGGTCCGGCTTCGACATCCCGCTGCCGTGGGGGACTCTGCGGATCCATGCCTATGCCCTGTGCATCCTCGCCGGGATCGTCGTGAGCCTTTGGCTCACGTCCGTCAGGTGGGCCCGCCGCGGCGCGCCCGAAGGCAGCGTCTGGGACATCGTCATCTGGGCGATTCCCTTCGGCATCATCGGCGGCCGGCTCTACCACGTGGTTTCGTCCCCGGACGCCTACTTCGGGCCCGGCTTCGACGGGACCGGGGACCTGTGGCTCATCCCGCAGATCCAGCGTGGCGGACTGGGCATCTGGGGTGCCGTGGTTCTGGGCGTCCTGGGCGCCTGGATCGGCTGCCGCCGATCCGGTGTGAAACTCACCGCCTTCCTGGACGCCGCGGCGCCCGGACTGCTGCTGGCGCAGGCCGTTGGCCGCTGGGGCAACTACTTCAACCAGGAGCTCTTCGGCGGGCCCACCACCCTGCCTTGGGGCCTGCAGATTGATGCGGACAACCCCAACTTCCCGGCCGGCATGCCGGTGGATACGCTCTTCCACCCCACGTTCCTGTATGAGTCGCTCTGGAACATCGCCGGCGTGCTCATCCTGCTGGCCCTGGACCGCCGATTCCACTTCCGCCGCGCCCGGCTCTTCTGGCTCTACGCCATGTATTACACGCCGGGCCGGGTCTGGATCGAAGCAATGCGGATCGACGACGCCGAACAGATCAACCTGTTCGGGATCACCACCAGGCTCAACGTCTGGACCAGCATCTTTGTCTTTGTGGCAGCACTCATCGTGTTCGTCCTCCTGGGATTGAAGGGCCGCCCGGAACCGGACACTCCCTTCCTGGCGGGCCGCGAGCCGGCAGCAGTCGAGGACGTGGACGCTGCGGGGGAGGAAGAGGCGCCGGTCCGAGATGCGGACACTTCTGTCTCGGATAGTGAATCGCGTGATAATCTCCCACATAACCAAAATGGTGCCCGGATCCCTTCCACCCCAACGGAAGAGGAACCGGCAGTCCGGGACAGCGACAAGCCTGTACCGGAGTCGCCGGTAGCCGGAAGTTCCCGCCACAAGGCAACGGAATCCGCGCCGGAGGCTGGCACGAACAAGTAGGACGCCAGCACGGCAGGGTAGCAGAGTCAACACTCGGAGCGCCCACACACCACAGCGTCGTGGCAACAGGGCCCATCCGTTCAGCAGACAGCAGCTGGCCGGTCAAGCCCGGGTCGGGGGTCTGCGTAACTGTTCATTCAGCAGGCCGGTCTGGCCTACAATTTCCTGTAAATAACACTTTGTTGTGCCCATCACAGAGGCGCTGACGAGTGGGGCCAACGGTGTCCCTCCCATACGCACGATCAGGAGGAAGGACGTCTCCCATGAGCCAAACTCTTCACACTCCCAGCTGGTCCGAACCGGACCAGCCTGAGGCTGCCATGTCGCCGTTCAAGCGCTTTGCCGCGCTGCCCGAGGCCCGGGGTCTATACAACCCAGAGAACGAAAAAGACGCCTGCGGGCTGGCGATCATCGCAACGCTCCGCGGCGAGCCCGGCTACGACATTGTCGACGCCGCGCTGACCGCGCTCCGCAACCTGGAGCACCGTGGAGCGGTGGGTGCCGACGAGGGAACAGGTGACGGTGCCGGCCTGCTCATGCAGATCCCGGACGAGTTCTTCCGCGCCGTCACAGAATTCGAACTCCCCGCACCGGGCCAGTTCATAGCCGGTACCGCCTTCCTCCCTGCCGAGCAGCGCGAAGCGGACGCCGCCAAGGCCGGCATTGAAGGCCTTGCCGCCGATGAAGGCCTGACCGTGCTCGGCTGGCGCGAAGTGCCCATCGTCGCAGACCTTGTGGGCGCCATGGCCCGCGCCTGCATGCCCTACTTCTCACAGCCCTTCCTTGCCTCGGCAACCGGCGAGGAACTGGACCGCAACGAGCTCGACTCACGCGCCTGGCGGATCCGCAAGCGTGCCCAGAACAAGTTCGGCGTGTACTTCCCGTCGCTGTCCTCGCGCACCATCGTCTACAAGGGCATGCTCACCACGGCCCAGCTGGAGCCGTTCTACCCCGATCTCTCGGACAAGCGTTTCAAGACCAAGCTGGCGATCGTCCACTCGCGCTTCTCCACCAACACGTTCCCGTCCTGGCCGCTGGCCCAGCCGTTCCGCACCATCGCCCACAACGGTGAAATCAATACCGTCAAGGGCAACCGGAACTGGATGCGCGCCCGCCAGTCCCAGCTCGCCAACCCGCTGCTGGGTGACTCCCCGGAAGAGCTGTACCCCATCTGCACGCCCGGTGCGTCAGACTCCGCGTCCTTCGACGAAGTCGCCGAGCTGCTCTGGCTCTCCGGCCGCCCCATCACGCACTCGATCATGATGATGATCCCCGAGGCCTGGGAAAACCACGCCACCATGGATCCGGCACGGCGGGCGTTCTACGAATACCATTCCCTGCTCATGGAACCGTGGGACGGCCCCGCGGCCGTCTCCTTCACCGACGGCAACCTCGTCGGCGCCACCCTGGACCGCAACGGCCTGCGCCCCGGACGCTACTGGATCACCGAAGACGGGCTGATCATCTTCGCCTCCGAGGTGGGCGTTATCGACGTCGAACCCTCCAAGGTGGTCAAGAAGGGCCGGGTTTCCCCGGGCAAGATGTTCCTGGTGGACACCGAGGCCGGCCGCATCATCGACGACGAAGAGGTCAAGGCCGAGGTCGCTGCCGCGAACCCTTGGGCCGAGTGGGTCAAGGACAACCTGATTGACCTCAAGGACCTCCCCGAGCGCGAGCACGTGGTCCACACCGCCGCGTCCGTGAACATCCGCCAGCGGACCTTCGGGTACACCACCGAGGAGCTCAAGATCCTGCTCGGCCCGATGGCCCGCACCGGCGCCGAGCCGCTGGGTGCCATGGGTTCGGACACCCCGATCGCAGTGCTGTCCAAGCGTCCCCGGCTGCTGTTCGACTACTTTGTGCAGTCCTTCGCGCAGGTCACCAACCCGCCGCTGGATGCCATCCGTGAAGAGCTGGTCACGTCGCTGACGTGCGCCATCGGCCCGAACGGCAACCTGCTGGACACCAAGCAGGTCCGCCAGCCGCAGGTCATGTTGCCGTTCCCCGTGATCAACAACGACCAGCTCGCCAAGATCGCCAACATCGAAACGCCCGACGGCGACCGCGTGGCCATGAAGGTCCGCGGCCTCTACCGCCCCGAAGGCGGCGAGAACGCCCTGCGTGCCCGGCTCACCGAGATCTGCGAGCAGGTGTCCGGCGCGATCAACCGCGGCGTGCAGTACGTTGTGCTGTCCGACCGTGACTCGAACGCGCAGTGGGCCCCGATTCCGTCGCTGCTCCTGGTCAGCGCCGTGCACCACCACCTGCTGCGCAGCGCCAACCGCACCAAGACCGCCCTGGTGGTCGAGGCCGGCGACGTCCGCGAGACGCACCACGTGGCTGTCCTGATCGGCTACGGGGCCTCCGCCGTGAACCCGTACCTGGCCATGGAATCCGTGGAGCAGCTCATCACCGCCGGTGACGTTGTGGGGGTCACCCCGCAGGACGGCGTCTACAACCTGATCAAGGGCCTTGGTAAGGGCGTCCTGAAGATCATGTCCAAGATGGGCATCTCCACTGTTGCGTCCTACACCGGTGCGCAGACGTTCGAGGCCCTGGGCCTCGGACAGGAACTGGTGGACGAGTTCTTCGCCGGCACGCATTCCCAGCTGGGCGGCGTGGGCCTGGACGTTATCGCCGCCGAAGTTTCGGCGCGGCACCAGATGGCCTACCCCGAAGGCGGCATCGAACTGCCGCACCGCCCGCTCCTGGGCGGCGGCGAATACCAGTGGCGCCGCGACGGCGAGCCGCACCTGTTCAACCCGGAGACCGTCTTCCGCCTCCAGCACGCCACGCGTGAGCGCCGCTATGACATTTTCAAGGCCTACACCAAGGGCGTGGATGACCAGTCCGAGAACCTGATGACCCTGCGCGGGCTGCTCAAGTTCAAGAACGACCGTCCTGCTGTTCCGTTGGAGGAAGTGGAGCCCGTCTCCAGCGTTGTGAAGCGCTTCTCCACCGGCGCCATGAGCTACGGTTCCATCTCCAAGGAAGCCCACGAGACGCTCGCCATCGCCATGAACCAGTTGGGCGGCAAGTCCAACACCGGTGAAGGCGGCGAGGACGTGGACCGCCTGCTGGACCCGAAGCGCCGCTCTGCCGTCAAGCAGATCGCGTCCGGGCGGTTCGGCGTCACCAGCCTGTACCTGACCAACGCGGATGACATCCAGATCAAGATGGCGCAGGGTGCCAAGCCCGGCGAAGGCGGCCAGCTGATGGCGCAGAAGGTGTACCCCTGGGTTGCCCGGACGCGCCACTCGACGCCCGGCGTCGGCCTGATTTCGCCGCCCCCGCACCACGACATCTACTCCATCGAGGACCTCGCGCAGCTCATCTACGATGCGAAGCGCGCCAACCCCTCGGCCCGGATACACGTCAAGCTCGTCTCCGAAGTGGGGATCGGCACTGTGGCGTCGGGTGTCACCAAAGCGAAGGCCGACGTCGTACTGGTCTCCGGCCACGACGGCGGAACCGGCGCGTCCCCGCTTAACTCGCTCAAGCACGCGGGTGTGCCGTGGGAGCTCGGGCTCGCTGAGACGCAGCAGACGCTGATGCTCAACGGCCTGCGCGACCGTGTGGTGGTCCAGGTGGACGGCCAGCTCAAGACCGGCCGCGATGTTGTTATTGCCGCGCTGCTCGGCGGCGAGGAGTTCGGTTTCGCCACCGCCCCGCTGGTGGTGGAAGGCTGCATCATGATGCGCGTCTGCCACCTGGATACCTGTCCCGTGGGCGTCGCAACGCAGAACCCCGAGCTGCGGGCCCGCTTCACCGGCAAGCCCGAATTTGTGGTCAACTTCTTCGAATTCTTGGCCGAGGAAGTCCGCGAGATCCTCGCGGAACTGGGCTTCCGGAGCATCGAAGAGGCGATCGGCCACGCCGAGGTGCTGGATGCCCGCGAAGCGATCAACCACTGGAAGGCCGACGGCCTGGACCTGGACCCGATCCTGCACGGGCTCGAGTTCGACGACGACGCTCCGCTGCGCAACATGACCTCGCAGAACCACGAGCTGGACAAGCACTTCGACCAGCGGCTGATCACCATGGCCACGGAGGCGCTGACTGACCGCAGCCCGGTGAAGATCGCGGTGGACGTGATCAACACGGACCGCTCGGTGGGCACCATGCTGGGCCACACGGTGACCAAGACGTTCAGCACGGACGTGCTGGCGCCGGACACCATCGACATCACGCTGACCGGTACCGCGGGACAGTCGCTGGGCGCCTTCCTGCCCGCCGGCATCACGCTGCGCCTCTTCGGTGACTCGAACGACTACGTGGGCAAGGGCCTTTCCGGCGGGCGGATCATCGTCCGGCCGGACCGCACCAATGTGTTCAAGGCCGAAAGCAACGTCATTGCCGGCAATGTGATCGGCTACGGCGCCACCAGCGGCGAGATGTTCCTGCGCGGCCAGGTGGGCGAACGCTTCATGGTCCGCAACTCCGGGGCCACCGCAGTTGTTGAAGGCATCGGAGACCACGGCTGCGAGTACATGACCGGGGGGCAGACGCTGATCATCGGCCGCACCGGACGCAACTTCGGCGCCGGCATGTCCGGCGGCACCGCCTATGTGCTGGACCTGCAGACCACGCAGGTCAACAAGGACGCCCTGCAGTCCGGCGAACTCCAGCTCGTTGAACTCGACGCCGAAGACCGGGACATTGTCCACGGCCTGCTGGTGAAGCATGTCGAGGAAACGGAATCTCTGCATGCAGCCCGGCTGCTGGAGAACTTCGACGACACCGCTGCCCGCATTACCAAAGTGCTGCCGCGCGATTACGCGGCAGTCCTGCAAACCCGACTGGACGCCATCGAAGAGGGCCTCGACCCCGATGGCGAAGAAGTATGGGCTCGAATCCTGGAGGTAACCGGTGGCTGACCCACGCGGATTTCTTAAAGTACGCCAGCGTGAAACCCAGCCGCGCCGTCCCGTTCCCGTCCGCATCATGGACTGGAAGGAAGTCTATGAGGCCCAGGAAAAGGGTGTCCTGAAGGCCCAGGCCGGCCGCTGCATGGACTGCGGCGTGCCGTTCTGCCACCAAGGCTGCCCGCTGGGCAACCTGATCCCCGAGTGGAATGACCTCACCTGGCGGGACAAGGGCGAGGAAGCGATTGAGCGGCTGCACGCCACCAACAACTTCCCCGAGTGGACCGGCCGGCTTTGCCCGGCGCCGTGCGAGGCGTCCTGTGTGCTGGGGATCAACCAGCCCGCGGTCACCATCAAGCAGGTTGAAGTCTCCATCATCGACGAAGCTTGGGACAGCGGCTGGGTCAACCCGCTGCCTCCGACGCGCCTGACCGGCAAGACCGTTGCCGTCGTCGGCTCCGGCCCTGCCGGCCTGGCCGTGGCGCAGCAGCTGACGCGGGTTGGCCACACTGTGGCGGTGTACGAGCGTGACGACAAGATCGGCGGGCTCCTCCGCTACGGCATCCCCGACTTCAAGATGGAGAAGGAGCAGGTGGACCGCCGCATCGAGCAGATGAAGACGGAAGGCACCCGCTTCCGCACCGGCGTCGCAGTGGGCACCGACGTGACGTGGGAGCAGCTGCGCCGCCGGTATGACGCCGTTGTGATTGCCACCGGCGCCACCGTGCCGCGTGACCTGCCCATCCCGGGCCGTGACTTTGACGGCGTGCACTTTGCCATGGATTACCTCGTGCCGGCCAACCGTGTTGTCGCGGGGGAGACGGTGGAGAACCAGATCCACGCCAAGGGCAAGCACGTGGTGATCCTGGGCGGCGGCGATACCGGTGCTGACTGCCTCGGTACTGCACACCGCCATGGAGCCGCATCCGTGACCACCCTGGCCATCGGCAAACAGCCGCCGGCGGAACGTGCCGGGCACCAGCCGTGGCCCACGTTCCCCACCCTGTTCGAAATGGCCAGCGCCCACGAGGAAGGCGGCGAGCGTACGTACCTTGCCTCCACCGTGGAGTTTGTCGGCGAGAACGGCAAGCTCACCGGCGTCAAGGTTGCCGAAACGGAATTCGTGGACGGCAAGCGCCTCCCGAAGGCCGGCACCGAACGGATCATCCCGGCGGACCTGGTCTTCCTGTCGCTGGGCTTCACCGGAGCCGAGCCTGCGGGCATCACCGAGCAGGTCAGCGCCGAATTCGACGGGCGCGGCAACGTGACCCGCGACGGCTACTACATGACCAACACGGAGGGCATCTTTGTGGCCGGTGACGCCGGCCGCGGGCAGTCGCTCATTGTGTGGGCCATCGCTGAAGGCCGGGCGTGTGCCGCCGCCGTGGACAAGTTCCTCATGGGCAGCACCATCCTGCCTGCGCCGGTGGCTCCGACGGACCGGGCCATCGCGGTTCTCTGACACCAGTCAGTTCGCCGCAGATTCACCTCCACAACAACTTAACCAATGCAGGACACTACTAGGGTAGGTATATGAGACGCGCTAAGATTGTGGCCACTTTTGGCCCGGCAATTGCCAGCTTTGAGAACACCCTCGCGGTGTTGGAAGCCGGTGTGGATGTTGCCCGGATGAACATGAGTCACGGTGACTACTCCGTGCACGACAACACGTACGAGAATGTCCGCAAGGCAGCAGCCCAGCTGAGCAAGCCTGTGGCGATCATGGCTGACCTGCAGGGCCCCAAGATCCGTCTTGGCCGCTTTGTGGACGGCCCCCACGCACTGGCCGAGGGTGACATCTTCACGATCACCACCGCGGACGTTCCGGGCACCAAGGACATCTGCTCCACCACGCTGAAGAGCCTCACCGAGGACGTCAACGTGGGCGATGCCCTGTTGATCGACGACGGCAAGGTGGCCCTGCGTGCGATCGAGGTCGACGACGTCAAGGTCGTTACCGAGGTTACGGTCGGCGGGATGGTGTCCAACAACAAGGGCATCAACCTTCCCGGCGTTGCGGTCAACGTGCCGGCGCTGAGCGAAAAGGACGAGGACGATCTCCGCTGGGCCATGCGCCGCGGCGTCGACATGGTTGCACTCTCGTTCGTGCGTGACGCCTCCGATATCACCCGCGTGCACGAGATCATGGACGAAGAAGGCCGCCGTGTGCCGGTCATCGCCAAGATCGAAAAGCCGCAGGCAGTGGACCAGCTGCACGAAATCATCGACGCCTTCGACGCCATCATGGTGGCCCGTGGCGACCTCGGTGTGGAACTTCCGCTGGAGGAAGTGCCGATCGTGCAGAAGCGCGCCATCGAACTGGCACGCCGCTGGGCGAAGCCGGTCATTGTGGCCACGCAGGTCCTCGAATCTATGATCGACAACCCGCGCCCCACCCGTGCGGAGGCCTCCGACTGCGCCAACGCCGTTCTCGACGGTGCAGACGCCGTTATGCTTTCCGGCGAGACCAGCGTGGGCAAGTACCCGATCGAGACCGTCAAGGTCATGGCAAGGATCATTGAATCCACTGAGGTCCACGGCCTGGAACGAGTTCCGCCGCTGGGCACCAAGCCCAAGACCCGTGGTGGCGCAATCACTCGCGCCGCCGTCGAAATCGCCGACCAGCTGGATGCAAAGTACATCTGTACATTCACCCAGTCCGGCGACTCCGCGCGCCGCCTGTCGCGTCTGCGCCCCATCAGGCCGGTATTCGCGTTCACTCCTTTGGAGCACGTGTGGAACCAGCTGGCGCTGACCTGGGGCATCCAGCCGGTGCTGGTTCCCATGGTGGGCCATACCGACGAGATGACCGCGCAGGTTGACCGCAGCCTGCTGGAATTGAAAGTGGTGGACGACGGCGACCTGGTGGTCATAGCCGCCGGTTCGCCTCCCGGAAAGGCCGGTTCCACGAACATGCTGAAGGTTCACCGGGTCGGAGACCTGGGCGACGCCGGCAGCCTAGGCGGCGAAGCTGGTGCACCCAGGGAAAAGCTCGGTCCCTGGCCGACGACATAGCAACCTAAAAGGAAGGACCCCTGCCGGTTGGCAGGGGTCCTTTTCTTTTGTCTCCGGGCGTCCGTGATTGAGCTTGTCCGGTGATTGAGCTTGTCGAAATCCCCGGTGTCGCCTGTTGTGCTAGTTGACCTGGTTGATGATGGTTTCGGCAACCTCGCGCATGCTGAGGCGGCGGTCCATGGAGGTCTTCTGGATCCAGCGGAAAGCCTCCGGCTCCGTCAGGCCCATCTTGGTGGTCAGCAGGCTCTTGGCGCGCTCGACGAGCTTGCGGGTGGCGAACTGCTCCTGCAGGTCCGACACTTCGCTTTCGAGAGCCTTGATTTCCTCGTGGCGGGAGAGCGCAATTTCCAGGGCCGGGATGAGGTCGGCCGGGGTGAAGGGCTTGACCACGTAGGCCATGGCGCCGGCGTCGCGGGCACGCTCCACGAGTTCCTTCTGGCTGAAAGCCGTCAAAAGGACTACGGGGGCGATGCGGGCCTTGACGATCTTCTCGGCTGCGGTGATGCCATCCATAATCGGCATCTTGACGTCCATCAGGACGAGGTCCGGCTTGAGTTCCTCGGCGAGCTGCACGGCCTTCTCGCCGTTGTCTGCTTCGCCCACCACGTCATAGCCTTCGCCGCGCAGGATCTCGATGATGTCGAGTCGGATGAGGGTTTCATCCTCGGCCACAATGACGCGGCGCGCCGGCTGGGACGTGGGTTTTGACTCCGTTTGTTCAGTCACGGGATCTCCTTGGAAAGGTACGGCGGGAACATCACCATCTTAGGTGCGCCCGCGGCCGTAGTTTGATCTGCATGGTCTATTGCGGCGTCAGCGGCGCGATTCTGGAATTCAGCCTATCTGCATGTAGAGTAATTCCGCGTACGTGAAGCGATCGCGTTGCTCACAATCAGCTGTGGGCGTACCGGTTTGCACAGCGTATTCCGCGCCCGAGTGGCGGAATTGGCAGACGCGTCGCACTCAAAATGCGGTATCGAAAGGTGTGTGGGTTCGAGTCCCACCTCGGGCACAGTGTTTCCACAGGTCAGCGGCCTGTTTTGCCGTTGGCTGTTGACAAATCCGCCCAAAGTGTTGACATCGGCGTACCGTTTTGTATGTGGCCAGCATTCGAAAACGCACCAAAAAGGACGGCACATCGTCCTATATGGTGTTGTGGCGGGATCCGGAGAGCCGCGAGCAGCAGGGCCTGACAGTTGCCACTCTCGTCGAAGCTGAAACCCTGAAGAGGCTTCTCGACGCCAACGGACAATCCTTCGAGATTGCACAGCATGCCATCCTCTCCAACGAGAAGCGCACACCCACCGTTGCTGAAGTCATCCAGGAGCACATCGACCTGCTGATCCGTCCCTCGAGCGGAACCACCAAGACATACCAAACCATGCTGGACCTTCACGTCCGAAACGTCATCGGGCACGTCCCCGTGGACAAGCTGGATTACCGTCTGATCGCGTACTGGGTGAAGTCGATGATGGCCAAGGGCAAGGCGCCGAAGACCATCCACAACGTGCATGGTCTGATCTCAGCCGCTATGAATACGGCGGAGATGCTCGGCTACATTACGCGCAACCCGTGCCGCGGTGTGCAGCTTCCCGGCATTGAGAAGGCCGAAGACGAGGCGATGTTCCTCACCCATGCCGAGTTCAGCCTCATCATGGAGGGGATGGGGGAGCGCTACAAGGCGTTCACCAACTTCCTGGTGATGACGGGTACCCGCTTTGGGGAGGCCACCGCGCTGACCGTGGCGGACGTGGACCTGCTCTCCAAGCCACCGACTGCCCGGATCAACAAGGCATGGAAACGGGACGGCCAGAACCAGTTCTACGTTGGAGCTACGAAGACAGGTGCCGGCAAACGCACCATAGGGCTGAACCCCGCACTGGTGGAGCTGCTGATTCCCCTGGTCGCAAGCAGGCCAGGAAAAGAACTCGTGTTCACGACGCCCAAGGGCGATCGGATCATTCACAAGCTGTACTGGCACCACTACTGGGTTCCTGCCGTTCACACGGCCCAGACGATAGGGCTGACGAAAAATCCACGGATACACGATCTCCGCCACACCCACGCGTCGTGGCTGATCCAGGACGGCGTACCGATGTTCACTATCTCGCGCCGGCTGGGGCATGCCTCTACAAGGACTACTGAGCAGGTGTACGGGCACTTGATGCCGGAGGCGCTTCAGGCCGGGGCTGACGCTACGGAGCGGTCCATAACGGCTTTCCTGCGCTAGCGAAGGTGCTGGCCAGCGCGGAGCCCGCTGGATGTGTGCCGCAGGGAGCGTTTCGCCTGTCTCGTGCGTCCGGTCATGTCGATTAGTCTCCACTCGTCCATGAAAGTGGAAAGCAACGCCTTCCATTTGGAGATCCCGTGGAGATCGAATTCTTTGAACCCGCCGAAGCTGCCGCGCTGATGCGCTGCACAGAGTCCTGGCTCCGCGACGGCGCGACCAGCGGACGCTTTCCCCATGCATGCTGGGGCAAAGGAAAGATCATTTTCACTTCCGAGCACATCCTGGAAATCGCGAAGTTGAGTGAGATCCTTCCTGGCAGCACTGGTTCACTGCTCTCAGTCAGTCGACCGGCGGGGAACGAGCGGCTCATCGGTAGCCGCTCGAAAGCCAGACTGACCACGGTGCACTGAGTCAGGGTGATCGCCACACTTCGAGTTGCGGTTCGAACGCTTGACTCGGCAAGCAATACCGGAAGACGAACAAAAGCGAGGGCCGGGGGAGTAGGGGCGTGTGATGGACACCGCAGACACGCCAACCAGCGGCAGGCGGTGGTCGAAGCTAGCGGGGAACAACCCGCCGCAAACCGAAGGACCATCGAGATCATCCGCTCCACCGCAAAAGCCCTGACCGCTGTAACTGCCCTCCTTCTGGGCGCCTCGCTTGCCGGATGTGACACTGCCGCAAACGCCCTCGAGGTCCTCGAATCTCCTGCAGGCGTCGCTGCCGGAGCACCTTCCCCGGCAGATGCAATCAACGCTCTCAAACAACTGAAGGGCGTCCCGGTGAAAGGCCGCGCCCCGAAGACTGGCTATACCCGTGATGAGTTTGGACCGGCCTGGGCTGACACGGACCGCAACGGCTGCGACACCCGCAACGACATCCTTGCCCGTGATCTGGCCAACGAAACATTCAAGCCAGGAACCAACAACTGTGTAGTTGCCACCGGAACCCTGGCCGACAAGTACACCGGTACAACCATCAACTTTGTCCGTGGCCGGGACACAAGCTCCGACGTCCAAATCGACCACATCGTTGCCCTCAGCGACGCCTGGCAGAAGGGCGCGCAACGGCTCAACGCTGACCAGCGCAAGGAACTCGCCAACGACCCCCTGAATCTCAGGGCTGCCGACGGACCAACTAACAGTGCCAAAGGCGACACGGATGCCGCGACCTGGCTGCCGCCGAACAGAGCCTTCCGATGCAAACACGTCGCCCGCCAAACTGCCGTGAAGGTCAAATACCGACTCTGGGTCACACAAGCCGAGCACGACGCAATTGTCGGCATTCTCGAAGGCTGCAAGTAGACCCTGTTAGCACGGCCGGAATTCATGGTCCACCACAGAGGAATAGTCGTGCTTTTACCCGCTCGGGGCTGTAGGTGCATTCGCCTGACAGTCGCCGCGGATCCGGTGAGACCAGCCAGCGCCACCAGCGTGACGGCGCCGGTTCCGGCACCTCGCCGCCCAAGAAGGCCAGCGCGGCCTCGACGATGTCGTTCGCGGTGAGTGTCATGACGCCCTCACGATCGAGCGCGTCGAGACTTTGTTCCTTGTCGAGCGACAGGCGCAGCGCCTGGCGGTTGAGCGCCTGTTCGAACAGCGTGCGGGCGAACCGTGCGTTGCCGGAGTCCTCGCTCGCATGAAGCCCTGCCCCATTCCCCATGGCGTCATCATAGGGACGGCCAACGATAGCCGCTACGCCTCTTCGGGCTCCACGCCGCCGTCCTCGAAGGTCCCCCCGCGGCGACCCGTTCCGCGGTGCGCCGGTACGCCTGGCGATGTTAGTCCTCGACGTCCTGTCGCCCGATGCTCCACACGCACCTTCCGCCGACCTGAATTCCGCGAAGCCCCCGTGTCCTGAGCAGTGCCCGAGTGTTCGAGTCCGGCCGTGTACGCCATGTCACCGACGACATCGTAGGGCAAGCAGTTCGAATCGGTAGGACGTGCAGTTGGAGAATTGGCCAGCGGGCCGGGTTTGGCTCAGGTACGGACGGGACGAGGGTCCCGGGGCCGGTGACGCCTTCATTGCAGCGACCCCGGCGGCGGCCGGGGGGATGTGCGTGTGTGCGGCGAGAAACAAAAGAAGACCCGCGACATTACGTCGAGCCGGGGATGGTCTGGTCTATAGGATCAGCTCATGACGATCGTTGATTGCAAGGTTTTTTGGGTACCCACGTTCATTAATGACCGCGACGGTATCCAGGAGGTGCCCAATGCGGGTGCTCTCATCAAAGAATGGGTCCGGAAGGGTTACGAGGTCGTTTCAGTGGTGCCTGGCACGAACGCTCAAACGTGTAGCGGTCTGTTCATCACGATGCGGCGCTAGTGCTCACTGTCTACCGAGTGGCCTACGACGGCGTGCTGCCGGCCTCCCGTCTGTTCGACGTCGTCGCCGACGGTTCCACGAGTGATGGGCCGTTCCCGCTTGCCTAAAGGGTTGCGGGGGCGTCGGTCGGGACATAGAGATGCCTGTGCGTCTGTGGTCCTTCGGAGCGGTCCAGGCAGCTGTAACTACCTAGATTCATGAGCGAGCCGTGCATCTCGTCACGGAACACGCCACCGAGCATGCGTCACGGCCGCCTCAGCGGCCGCGACGCAGCAGCCCGGTGTTGGCAAGGAAACCGTGCGGCGCTGGGTGGTACAGGCCCAGATCGATGCCAGAGACCGGCCTGTGTTAACGCCAGCCGAAAATAGGGCCAGGAACGCCAACTGAAAATAGGGCCACCGACCATTATGGAAGGTTGTGTGGCCCGGGGACATCCCTGACACTGTGTTGTCGGGAGATGGCTGACAGTCTAACCCTCGATAGACGGTTTGGAGGGGCGCCCTCGTTTGGCACCGCTGCCGTGGTAGGTGCCGACGGGTCCCAGCACGAGCTGGCGCAGGATTTCGCCGGTGCCGGCGTGGTGGATCATGACATGTTCCGGGCCGTCGATGACCCTGACGTGTTCGCCGCTGTATGCCTGACCGATGTTGATCTTGCGTCTGCGGAAGTTCACCGATCCGGCTGAGGAGACTTTCAGGACCCGCGGGGCAGAGCTGACGCGGCGGTCATCGGTCGGCGAAGCCTTCCTGGACACGGTGTAGACGGCGGCCGGCGTCTGTTGTTCCAGAGACCGGTGCGGCCTTTCGTGGTTGTAGTGCCACCGGAAGGCGTCACACAGATGTTGCAGGGCCTCGATGCTTAGTGCCGGGCCGTGGTCGGCGTAGTACTCCTTGAATGTGCGGTGGTAGCGTTCAAGCTTCCCGCAGGTCTGCGGATGGCGGGGCCGGGAGTTCAGCTGGCTAACGCCCAGGGCCGCCAGTCGTTCCTGGAAGTGGACCGGTTTGTGTCCTTTGCGGGAGCGGAACTGCAGCCCGTTGTCGCTGATCAACTGTCGCGGCGCCCCGTGCTCCAGCACGGCCGTCTCCATCGCCGCCCAGGCGGCCTGTGCCGTGAAGCGACGGACTGCGTGGGCGCCGATGGCGAACCGTGCGTGGTCATCGATCAGATCCACAATCCAGGCCTTGGAACCATCAGCCAAGGCAACCTGAGTGCCGTCAATCTGCCACAGGTCGTTCGGGGCGTGCCGCTCGAACCGTTTCCATGCCTTCGGCGTCCGTTGCTCTTGCCGGTTGACCAGTCCGTGGCGGCTGAGGACGCGGTGGACCGTTGATACGGCAGGTACCGGATCCAGCCCCGCCTGCTTGAGTTTGGTCTGCAGAATCCGGGCGCCCCAACGCGGATTGTCTACCCGCAGTCGGACGATCAGCGACTCAACCTCGTCGGCAGTTTGCCCAGGAGAGTTTGTGGGACGCCGAGAACGAGGCTGGAGACCCGAGGTTCCCTCTGCCCACAACCGCCGGCGGTATTCGTAGAAGCTCTGTCGCGAAATGCCGTACCGGCGGCCAAGCTTCCGCCACGGAAATGCCATCACGGGTCGGGGCCAACAGGATTTCGAGCCAACGATCATTCACGCTCATCACTCTCATCTGATAAAGAGTGTCAGCGATGTCCCGCTAACGGACTGTCAGCCATGTGTCCGGACCACACAATAGAACCACAACCCCGTGGCCCCGTTTTCAAGTGGCACTAATGGCCCTATTTTCGGTTGGCGTTAACAGCCCCGGCTGCCAAAGCCAGAAGAGACCACCGCTTCCGGGCCCGGCCGGGTCGCCGGATTAGAAGCGACAGAGCCAGCCACAGGCTCAGCAGCTCCGCCAGGAGCAGTGCCAGCGAGACCGCCCAGCTGTAGCGCTGCAGCCAGTCCTCCTGCACCACCGTCGGCACTGGCAGCTGACCGTGGAGGATCCGCAGGATGTTGGTGTCGATGGCCTTGAGCCGTGAGGGGGCCGACGTGTCGTTTCCGTTGATGACCAGGGCGACGCCAAGGCGGGAGTCGGGAACCATGGCCAGGTACGTGTGCGAGTTGCCCCATTCGCCTTGATGCTCGAGCAGCAACGGCAGATCCCGGTCCGCGGCGGGGTCTCCAGAAGGGTCAACCGACTCCACGAGCGGGTGGGTGAACCACCCCATGGCGTACCCCTTGGACCCGTCCACCCGGACCCGTGGCTCGAACATTGCCTCCACGCTTTCGGGCTGAAGGATGCGACCATCACCGCACTTTCCCTCGTCCAGCAGTGCCATCAGCTCATGGCCCAGATCCTCGGCGGAGGAGTACATCGTGGTGGACGGCATCCCAATGGTGGGTGAGGGCACATCGGTCTGGAGCCAGAACCTGCCGAACCACTATGGGGAGCGGGTGCCTCGGGTTCGGGCACGCTCGCTGTCCATTCGATCCATCTGGTCGAGCCAGCTCGTGATGAGCTCCAGAGAGAGTCCGATGTTGCCGATGTGGCAGTGATTCTGGGCGTCGTCGGCGCCGGTTAGGATGTGGCCGCTCACCGACCGCGCGCCGGTCAGCGCCGCCATCTGCCGGTGGAACTGGCGCTGGGGAATGTAGTGGTCTTCGCCTCCGGCGAGAAGCAGCGTGTCGGCGCGTACGTAAGCGGAATAGGCCGCCGTGCCGAACCGGTCCGCGGTTCTCAGGAAGGCGGAGGGGCTGTCGACGCCGAAGACGTGCATGCCTTGGTGCAGCCCCCATTCGAGCACCGGGCTGTGGCGCATGGCGCGATGAGCCAGCGCGTCGACAGCGGTGTCAGCCCCCGCCTTCAGTAGGCCTGCCAAGACACCGCGGAGCATTGCCGGGGCCTGTCGGAGGCTGGCCTCGAGGAAGTCATACAGGACGGCGTCGCACACGACGCGTCGAACGCGAGGTTCGTAGGCGGCAGCTCGGATAGCGAGGCCGCTCCCCAACGAAATCCCCAACAACGTGACGTCCGTCAGCCGGTAGTAGTCCAGGACGGCCGCCACCGGGCGCTCCCAGTCCACCCGGAACGCCAACCCGGCCTCTTCCAGGGCGCCGCCCTGTCCTGGGCCCTCGAATCCGATGGCATCCCAACCGTGCGCCCGAAGCGCGTCCATGATCGGAAACAATTCCTCGATGTAGCTGTCGAACCCGCCGAAGACCAGGACGGCGCCCTTGGCAGGCGCTAGGGCGTCGAAGCGGTATGCCGGCAGCCATCCGGCGGCGAAGGGGACGCGGTCGCGGTTGCTGTAGCCCATGCCGCGGCTCTGCAGCAGCAATTCGACAAATCGAGTCCGCAGCGGTCCTTTCTCGGGATCGTCGCCGCGGACGAAGAACTCGGCCGCTCGGACATGGAAAGCGGCGCGGCGCAGGTCCCCTTCGGTGAGCGCCGACTCGGCCAGCTCGAGGAACAACTGCCGGTTGGTGGCGTAGTCACTCAATTGACCAACAACGCTGCGGATGTCGGGGAGGGCATCCCCGCCGGTCCAAGCAACCCATCGGTTGAGCTGATAGTTGATCGACGCGTCATCGTGCAAGTGGTGGATACCTACGTGCTGCGCATTCAGATTGTTCGGTGACTCCACGGGACCGTACATCCTTCTAAGGTTGCGGCAGTCTGCCTGGTTGCCTTGAACAACAACACCTGGGGTTGTGGTTGGAGTCGAATCCTAGTGCCATGGTGCCGGTCGCTGTCCGGCTACAGGCTCACCCTTCGGTCTGGTGTAGTACGGTCCGGGCCTCGCGGCCCGGCTGCGTTGACCCACAGTGCGCATCTGGCTCGTGGGCGACATTCGGGAATCGTATTTATGAGCGGTCCGTCCCTGTTCTTCCCCGTCGCCAGAAGCGGACTGGTCCGGACGGTACCCCGTGTTTTCAGTCATATGCGCATCGTGCCATCTTGCCGGGGTCATTACCAGAGCAGCAGCTCCACCTGTCGGCCCCGGGCCTACGGGCACTTTGCAGGACGAAATATCGCCTATACCAAGCGAATTCCTGATTACGCCCCGCCAATCGACCTCGGTGGAGCTGCCGTCCAGGCCGGAAACAGTTTCTGCAGTACATCCTGCGAGTGGGGACGGACGAAAGAAAAAGCCGCCGCAGGCTGCACAGTCTCCTGACCGGCCCTCAGCGTACCTCCACCTATCGTGGGCCGTGGCTCCGCAGCCAGCCAAGGCTGGGCGCGCCCCCGTACAGGGTGATGGTTCCGAGCCTTCCGCAGGGGTCGCCGGACTTAGTGTCCCGGGCCGTTGGACATCAGGTTGTTCAACCAGGGCGGGAACCCTTCCGTGGGCGGACCTTGAACCTTTACGCCTTGGCACCGAGAAGGAACGCCAAGATTCGGTACTGACCGCTCTCAGGGGCCCGACCGGCCCTCGGAGTTGAGGCTCTCCAGAGTCGCTATTTCCTTCAGTTCCTGCAGTATTTCCAGTTGCTCACGGTTGATGGATATCAGAAGTTCGATCTCTTCCTTTGCCCTGATATTGGTGTCGAAGTCGTGCTGGGCCATGGCTGCGGCGATGGCGTCCTGTCGTTTGGCGGCGATGAGGAGAATGGCACCCTGGAGCCCCGCCAACATGGAGAGCAGGAGGTTCAGGAGTATGTAGGGGTATGGGTCCCAGGCCTTGGTCGCCAGCGCCCAGGTGTTGATAGCGGCCCAGATGACCATGAAGCCGATGAAGCTTCCCACGAAGGGCCAGCTTCCCATCCCGTTCCGCATGATGTCGGCGGCGCGTTGGCCTACGGTCAGGGAAGCTTTGTGTCTATCGTGCCAGGTCTTCTCTTGATCGGTCATTACTCAGACTAAGCCTCAGGCCCGGCACAGGTGGCGCACCGAGGCCACCGCATGGGCCCCTGCCCCCACCGCGTCTTCCCGGGGATGCCTTGCCCGGGTCCGTGGCGCTCCGCGCATGTATCTGATCAATACCCGCCAACAGTTCAGGGGCCGCGAATCGGAGGTATACGCTTAGCCCAACTCGTGCAAGACAGCGATGCCGCCGAACGCAGCTTTCAGACGGGAGCGCCTTGGCTGATCGAAGGAATGACGATGAAAGCGCTTGTTTATCACGGTCCCGGCCAGAAGGCATGGGAAGACGTACCTGATCCCAGGATTCAGAAGCCGTCAGACATCATCGTGAGGATCGAAACCACGACCATTTGCGGCACCGACCTGCACATCCTCAAAGGCGACGTTCCAGCAGTCGAAGCCGGCCGCATCCTCGGGCACGAGGGCGTCGGCACGATCACTGAAATCGGATCCGCGGTTGCAGGCCTCACGATCGGTGACCGCGTGATCATTTCGTGTATCTCCGCGTGCGGGCATTGTGACTACTGCAAACAGGGAGTCTTCTCACACTGTCTTGGAGACGAAGGGGCTTCCGGGATTGGTTGGATCCTCGGGCACCTCATCGACGGCACGCAGGCCGAATTCGTGCGCGTCCCGTATGCAGAAACGTCCGTTTACAAGATCCCCGGCAGTGTCAGCCCCCAAGCGGGGACATTGCTCTCCGATATCCTGCCTACAGGCCACGAAATCGGCGTGCAGTACGGTGCCGTCAAGCCCGGTGACGTCATCGCCGTAATCGGCGCCGGTCCCGTCGGGCTCGCCGCCATCACCACCGCGCAGCTCTACGGTCCCGCACGGATCATCGCGATCGACGTGGACCGGAACCGTGTGGAGCAGGCGAAACGGTTCGGAGCCACAGACAGCGTCGTGGCGACAGATGCCGACTGGAAAGATCAAGTGATGGCCCTTACCGACGGTCTCGGAGTCGACGTTGCCATCGAAGCAGTGGGCATACCGGAGACCTTCGCCATGGTCCTGGACATCGTCAGACCCGCCGGTCACGTCGCCAACGCCGGCGTACACGGCAAAGGGGTGGACCTGCCGCTGGATAAACTCTGGATCTCGAACATCACCATCACCACGGGCCTGGTGAACACCAACACCACCGGCACACTACTCAAGCTCGTCGCGCAAAAGAAGCTGCCCGTCGACCAATTCGTGAGTCACGCGTTCGATCTCAATGACATCGAAAAGGCTTACGACACCTTTTCACGGGCCCCCGAAACAAAGGCGCTCAAGGTGATGCTCAACGCCTAAAGCATCACCGAAGAAGTACACAACCAAAGCCCCGGCCCCCACCCTGCATAGGAAGGGGCCCCGGAGCCGCGGCGTGCTCTGTTACCGCGGGAGGCAGGGTACTTCAGGACTGCCGGCCGGGGCCTGTCGGCGCTGGCGCGGAAGGCCGGCGGTCGCGCCGCCGGACAATCGTCTTGCGGATTTCTTCTGCCCACATAACCGTGGAACCCACCAGGAGGGCCAGCCCCCACTGGGCTGAGCTCATGGCCGTGGTGTCGAATAAGCCCTGCAGTACATCCAGGTTCACCACCATAATCTGGAGCACGATCACAGCGATCAATGACACCCAGATGCTGCGGTTGGTGAAGGTCTGCCTGGAGAAAACGGACCCGGAGTCTGAGCGCACGTTGAGCAGGTTGAATACCTGGTAAAAGACGAAGGTAGTAAACGCGAGGGTGGTTGGCAGGGCCGGGTTCGCTGAGCTTTCCGGGAACAGGGCGGGAGCAAGCATCAGGACGGCAATGGTCCCGGCAGCCATGACCGTGCCGAGACCAAGAATCCGCAGCAGACGGTCTCGGGTCAGCAACGGTTCGCCAAGGGGCCGCGGTTTCTGCTTCATGATGTCCGGCTCCGCCGGGTCAACACCCAGCGCCAACGCGGGAGGCCCATCCATGATGATGTTCACCCACAGGATCTGCAAGGCGGTGAACGGCGCACCACCGGCCAAGCCGAGCACACCGGCGGTGAGGAAGATCAGAACGAAGCCCCACGCCGTCGTCAGCTGGAACTTCACGAACTTGATGATGTTCGCGTAGACCCCCCGGCCTACCTCGACCGCAATGACAATGGTGGCGAAATTGTCGTCGGTCAGTATCATTCTGGCCGCGCCCTTGGACACATCGGTTCCGGTGATACCCATCGCGATGCCGATGTCTGCCTGTTTCAATGCCGGCGCGTCGTTGACGCCGTCGCCCGTCATCGCCACGACATTCCCTCCGGCCTGCAGCGCCTTGACGACGCGGATCTTATGTTCCGGGGCGACCCGGGCAAGCACGCCATATCCGGAGACCCGGCGGGTGAGCTGTGCGTCATCGAGCCGGTCCAGATCAGTCCCGGCCGCCGCCTCGCCGCGGATGCCCAGGCCAGCGGCGATAGCCGAGGCCGTGACCAGGTGATCCCCGGTGATCATGTGGACCTCGATCCCGGCCTCCCGTGCCGTGGCGATTGCCGCGGCGGCCTCGGGACGCGGCGGGTCGACAATCCCAACCACGGCGTATACCGTCAACCGGTCCGCCGTGAGCCGGAGCTCATCGGGGTCCTGCGGCAGGTCCGAATCGAGCCGGCGCCCGGCGATTACCAGCGTGCGAAGACCTTCCCCTGCCAGTGCCTGGACCTCCTCATGGATCCGCTGGCGCTCAGCGTCGTCCAGCGGGCGGATCCCCGTGTCAGTCAGGACAGAATCGGCACGTTCCATCAGTACGCCGGGTGCTCCTTTAGCGAAGCAGCGGAAGCGGGCGGGAGTGGTGTCTCCGGCGGTGAAGTTCTGCCGGTGGAAGGTGGCCATGAACTTGTAGTCCGAATCAAACGGGATTTCCGCCACACGGGGGTGCTCCTTTCGGGCACCCTCGACGTCAATCCCGCCCTTCTCGGCGAGTACAACGAGTGCGCCTTCTGTAGGATCTCCCACGAGTTCGCCGTCCTTCACGGAGGCATCGTTGCACAACGCCATGGACAGGAAGGTATCCGTCATCGCCGGGGGCGGGGCGCCATCGCTGCTCAGGATTTTGCCGTCTGTCGAATAGCCGTTGCCGGTGATCCGGAAGCTGCGTCCGGCAACGAGCAACTGCCGAACGGTCATTTCGTTGAGCGTCAGCGTCCCAGTCTTGTCCGTTGCTATGTGGGTGGTGCTGCCGAGTGTTTCGACCGCGGACAGCTGCTTGATGATGGCGCCGCGCCGGGCGAGCCGGGAAGCGCCCATGCTCAGAGTGAAAGCGACAACGGCGGTCAGACCTTCCGGGATGGTGGCTACCGAGAGGGAGACGGCGGTGATCAGCAGATCGGACCAGGTCTGGCCCCGGGACAATCCGAGTATGAAGACGATGGCAACGACAACGAGTGCGACGATCGTCAGCATCCCGGCAAGCTGATCGATCCGCCGCTGCAGCAGGGTCTTCTCAGTTCCCGCACCACCGAGCAATGAGGCGATGCCGCCGATCTCGGTGTCCATTCCGGTAGCCGTCGCCACCATCACGGCGCGCCCACGGCTGACGTCGGTGCTCGTGAAAAGCATGTTCGTCCTGTCCGCCAGCACAAGATCCGCGTCGGTCAGCATCTGGGTGGTCTTGTCCACGGGCTGGGACTCACCGGTCAGCGCGGCTTCGGCAACCTGCAGCCTCACAGCCTCGATCAGTCGGCCGTCCGCAGGGACCGAATCCCCGGCGTCCAGCAGCACAATGTCTCCTGGCACCAGTTCGGAGTTGGAAATTTCCTGCTCGCCCCCGTCCCGGCGCACCCGAGACGTGTCCACAGTCATCTTCCGCAGCGCCGCAAGACTGCTGTCAGCCCGTCTCTCCTGAACGTAGTTCAGAACCGTGTTGAGGATGATGACAGCCAGAATCACGACGGGCGTTTCCCATTCCCGGGAGACCGAGGCGCTCACTGCGGCGGCAACGACCAGCAGGATAGTCATCTTCCCCGCCAGGAGCCGCAGTACTTTTTTCCATGCAGGTTTCTTTTGTGCCTCAGCCAGCACATTGGGCCCGTGCTCCAGCTGCCGTGATTCCGCGGCAGCTGTGGTCAGCCCAACCGAAGGGTCTGTCCGGAGGGCCGCTGCGGTGTCGACCGCCGACAGCGTATGCCACGACGGCCCGGCGGACCCGGACGCTGGGGAGGTCCCCGCTCGTGAAGTGCGGGAATCGTTGGAAACCATGGAAAAACTCCTCGCAACGAACTGGCCCGCGGGACATACATCCTGCGAGGCCCAGCGTATAGGAAAGAAACGTTGCAGCCTTTTGCCCATGGGCTGCAAACCGGGGGCCATCTCGGCCGGGCCAGGCGCACACGCCGACGCCGCGGCGAAAGCACGATTCACTTCAGACCTGCGCGTGGACAGGCGTGCTCGCCATCAATGCGTATTCCCTACTGGCGGGTTCCGGCACCGCCGCGGCGCGCACGGTTCCGTTCTCGTACTGACGCTGATCGCCCTGTGGGTGTTAGTCGTTCTCTCGCGGCCGCTGAACAGCTGGCGGGTAGCGATCATTTGGTGCCGTGTACGCCGCCCTGGTCCTCCTGCTGACCGTGCCTCCACTGCGGGATTTCTTTGATTTAACAGTGCTTCGGCAAGAACACCTGACGGTTATCTGTGCTGGTCTGCCTCATTGGCGCCCTCGCCGTCGAAGTCCTGTTCCGGTTCCACCGTCGCGGCCTCAACGCTGACCCGGCCCTCCCTCATTCAAGAACCCGCTGATGCATGGCAGCCGCAGATACAGCCGACAGTGCACCCGGCCCACTGGGGCGACCCCCTCGACCGAAGATGTTATCCAACTTCGAGTACTCCTGGCCTGGTCCTGACTACGAGCACGGGACAGGCGGCATGGTGGAGTACCTGCGTGGACACGGACCCGAGCAGCAGCCCGGTGAATCCTCCGTGGCCGCGGGAACCAACGACCAGCAGGTCGGCGTCCTTGGAAGCATTTATAAGGACGGTGACTGTAGGCCCTTGGACGACGTCACCAGTGACGTCGACACCTTCGGCAATCTCGGTTAGCGCTCTCCGGGCGGCCGGCTCGGGCGCGTGCTCTCGCCCGCGAGCGTGGAGGACCTCTTGTTGGTGCCCGGCAACCGGGCGGATGTCCTGGTAACAGCGGCCCTCGGCGAGTCCACCTTAAAGACCCTGTACTACCATCGCGGAAACATGGCCGGCATGATGGGACAGGAACAGGTTAGGAACAACGGCCAGGGCCAGGACGGAATCGCGCTGGCCACTCTTTCGGTGTCCGGTGAGCACGCAGCCCCTCCCTCGGTTGTGCCCGCCCAGCAGGCACCGGCAGATTTGAGGGCCTCTTCCGTGGCTCCCCATCGGCAGCTCACCTTCGCCACCGGCGGCATGGGTATGGGGATACGGATGATCAGTTTAACGATCAACGGACGCGAGTTCGACGAGACCCGGACGGACTCGACGGTGGCCGCCCGGACCGTCGAGGAGTGGACCCTGACAAATTCCAGCCCGTGTACCACTGCCACATCCTGGACCACGAGGACAGTGGAATGATGGGAGTCATCGACGTCCGATAGGTAGTCCCTGCCGTAGGAGCGCTGTGCACGATCAAAACCCCCCGAAAGTGGCATGGGTGACTCTTGTAGCCGTAGGTGCATTGACCGTCCTGATGGGGTCTGCCTTCGTGTTGCTGAGGCCTGTCGTCGTGCTTTTACCGGAAGACCAGCGATACACCGGGATGACGCCAGAGGAGCTGCGCAGCCTTCACCCAGCACTGTTCCATTGGATGGGACTGGTCTTCACGTCCTGGGGTGCCTTCGCCATCGGACTCGGAATTGCCATTGCCGGTCTGGCAGGCTTCTCGTACCGAAGAGGCGACATTTGGGCGGAGCGGATACTCTTCGTCACCGGAGTTTTCACCTTCGGCATATTTCTTTCCGTGAATCTCTTGCTGGGATCTGATTTTGGTCTATTCATCGCTATCCTCCTCATCGCTTATATGGCCGCATTAGCGCGCGGTCGCTTGTCAAGAGCGCGAAGGCGGGATCCGGGGCCAAGTTCGACCAGTAATACCTGACTGCCTGTTATCACCCGTTCTCTGGCGGAATTGAATTTTTCATCCAGTGATCCGTGGTGTGGTCCAGACCGGGTACCGCCCCACGGCTTAGGTCGCCTTCGGTGCCATGATCGTCGCCAGAGCCGATCACAAATGCGGACACAGAGAACATCGCCGGCGAAGACCGGCAGCCCCATCGCCGGCGCGACCCATCGTTGAGCCGGTTCGTTCCCCGGTTTCAGCGAAAGCTTGTTTTGCCATGGATGGGGCCCGGCACCACATTGCCGGCCGGCACGGCACCTGTCGCACGGTCGGTTGGCACTGCACTGTTCGGCGCGCTGGGACTACTTGCTTCCATTCCGCTGCTCCTGCCCCATCGCCGGTGCTTTGGGACATGGCGGTCCCTCGAAGATGTCATCCCTCTTCGAGGACTCCTGGCCAGGTCCTGACTACGAGCACGGCGCAGGCGGCGTGGTGGAGTACCTGCGTGGACACGGATCCGAGCAGCAGCCCGGTGAATCCTCCGTGGCCGCGGGAACCAACGACCAGCAGGTCGGCGTCCTTGGAGGCATTTATAAGGACGGTGACTGTAGGCCCTTGGACGACATCACCAGTGACGTCGACACCTTCGGTGTCCGCCCCCTTCAAGATGTCCGTCTGCATTCCCCGGGCTGTCGGCTCGAGAATGTTGCTATCCCAGATCATCGCTTCCATCCCGGCGGTCTCGGGAGGATACTCCCAGGCGGTTACTGCCCGTACCTGTCCGTGGCGGAGACGGGCCTCCGTGACGGCCCATTCGAGAGCGAACCGTGATTCCGCCGAGCCATCTACCCCGACCGCGATCCTGAATCCGTCTCCGTCGCCCATGATCTCCGCCGTCCGTTGGGGTCCTGCCTGGCTGGTTGCCATCAGTCTCCCATACAGGTTTCAGCGGCAAGGTGCCTGATGGAGATTGCAATTAAGGAGGATGCTACGCCGCAGGCCAGCCTGCCGGTGACGGGTGATGTGAGGGGTTTCCCAGTCAGGGCAGCCTCTTCCGTGCCGCGGCCTGAGGCAGGACCAGCGGTTTTCGGCGAGTGATTCGTCGTCCCTGTCATGGCTCCGTTGCCCCGGTGCTCATCGGGCCCCAAAGCATGCCTCTGAGCATGTCAAGTATCGCGCTTGTGCCGGCTCCCAGCGTCGCGGGTTGGCGTTCCGCCGAGGTTTCTTCGTCCGGTGCAGGATCCTGTCGCTGCTGCCCTGTCTTTGTCCTCTGGTACAACGGAATTGTGGTGATGTGGCTGACCTCGGCTATGTTGGCCGTGCCGGTGAAGATGGGCCCCTCAGACCATGCGATGACGGGCGTCAGAATGTAGCCACTTTCGGGAAGCGCGATTGCGGGGAGAATGCCCAGAATGTGCACGCTGCCCGGGTCCAATGCGGTTTCCTCACGGGCCTCGCGCAGCGCCGTAGCGGCCGGACCGTGGTCGCCGGCTTCTGCAGCGCCGCCGGGAAAAACCAGCTGCCCTGGGTAGTTGGTTAGATCGGATGCCCGTTCAGTGAGGAGCACGGACGGGCCCTGTGGGCTGTCCGTGAGCAGCACAAGCACCGCCGCCTGGTTAAGTGTGACCAGGGTCGGCCGGCGGTTCGGTTCTGGACGGTCAGGTCCGGTCAGCCGGGCCAACGTGTCGGCCCACGGCGGACGCACGGACGTTCCGCGGGTCAGCGTAGTCCGGCCAGCCTCGGAGTCCAGCCATTGAAGTTGGCCGGTTTGTACACGCAGCAGCCCCACTCCGGGAGCGGAATTGGCAGGCTGCACCAGCCGGGTCAACTGCCCAAAGCCAGGATGGCCGAACAACGCACGGGCAGGACGGTGGACCGTCAGGTCAGTCGCCTCTGAGAAATCAGCCGGGTTGTTTGCTACCGCCACGAAGGCCTGGCCGGATCCTACGAGGTTCGCCACCGGGCCGCCAAAGGCAACGAGGGTCTCGCTCATCGCCGGTACCAGCAGGAGGTTGACGCCAGACTCGGCCAGAGCATGCACCGCGTGGGGATTGAGCAG
Organism: Arthrobacter sp. 4R501; assembly: GCF_002929755.1. Taxonomy (NCBI): domain Bacteria; kingdom Bacillati; phylum Actinomycetota; class Actinomycetes; order Micrococcales; family Micrococcaceae; genus Arthrobacter; species Arthrobacter sp. 4R501. The sequence continues at coordinate 120,534 of NZ_PJIW01000009.1, forward strand.
GTCCCGGCAGATTGCCAGTACCAGATGCCATCCGTCGTCACTGACATGGACCCGCAGCTGGGGCCAACCCTGAGGCTGGATACCTTCTTTGACCGGCCGATCGGCTGGCGAGTGCTTGTCCTGGGTCAACGGGGCAGGGGTGCCGCGCAAATACGCGACTGCCGTGTTACGCCGCCGCGGCGACCCAAGATGCTCGTCGTCGTGGTGGTAGCTTCCGGCAACGAGCATCTTGGGCCCGCCTGTCCGGCATGTCCAGCTCTGCAGGCGGGCGGCGAGGGACTCGGTGACGCAGAGCTCGGGCAGGACAACAATGCTCGCGCCGTTTGCGACCGCCGCGCTGATCAGCCGGTCGATCTCCTGGTGCTGTTTGTCTTCATCCTTCGGGCCGACAGGGAATGTCCGCCCGCTGGCGTCGGCCGGAAAGTGGAAATCAGCCAGGGTGCGGTTGGGATGGCAGGTTGCCACGACGGTGTTGCGATCTATGATCCCGGTGAGCTCGCGGGCAAGGCTGTAGTCGAAGATGACCTGGAACTGTGTGGCCCATTCCCCGGCGAGCCGGACGTGACGGGTCTCGTCGAGGCGGTTGGCCAGCCGCCACGGCGGGGAGGTCGCGGTCAGCGCGGTCACATGCCGGAGGTCTGGACTGTCCAGGGGGATAGGATCACCAACGCCTGGCTGGTAAGGGCTCCGGCGGCGAAAGGACTCGCGGAAGCTATGGCAGTACTGTTCATCCAAAAGTTCGGCCAGTAGCCGTGCGACAGCGACGGCGGGAAGGCCGTCGTCTGCGGTCAGTGCCGCCGCCAGTGCAGCGGCAACCTGAGGGCCCAGTTCGGGTCCGGTCGATGTGGTGGGCAGTAGGGACCTGATGCCGGCTGTGACCTGCTCCGCCTTAGCGCGGCAGCCGGCATCCTGGATCCGCTCCTGCAGTATGGGGTGCTCGTCCCGGCACAGCTGCAGCAGATGCGTGAGGGCGACCAGTGGTTCTCTCTCGGCGGCGATGGCTGTCTGGATGGACGCGACCCGCTGTGGCAGCGGTGATGGCCGGGCAACGCAGGGGGCACAGTCCGTCATGGATGCAGACGTGGTACCCCCTTGGACGTTGGCCGCCCCGGGATCGCCGTCCGGGGCAAAGGCGGCCCTTCCGGTGTCTTTCGAGTCCGCACCGCAGCCTGGATCCTTCACAATGCATCCTTCGCTGTTGCAATTTCATCTCGCTGAGCCTGACCGTGCCGGGTTGGCGGCGGAAACAGTCGGGCCGAGCCCGCCGGGAGTAAGGGGGTGCAGGATCCGGTTCGGCGTGCGGAATCTTGACTCCTCATCGATGTGATCCCCCTGCGCGCCGTGAAGTCCAGACCAGATAAGCGCCAAGCGCACCGCCCGCGCCCAGCCCGGCGCGCATTAATGGTTTCTCCCAACTTCCCCAGCGTTCCTTGTCCCCCGACGTCAGAGCCCCAACACCTCCGATCAGCGCCGCAGCAATCATGCCAGCTACCAGACGGTTGCCGATGCGTTCCACCCGCCCGACCAGGGGTTCGAGCTCCGCGGCCCGTAAATGGACTTCCAACCCCGTGTCGAGGGTATCCACGACTCGACGCAGTAACTCCGGCAGGTCCCCGGCCAATTCCGCTGCGTCAGCACTGACTGCGGCCATGCGGCTGGCAAGTGCCTGCGGCGCAAAGCGGCCCAACATCAGCTTCCTGGCATAGGGGGCAAGCATCACGCCCAAATTAAAGCCGGGGTCCAGTTCAACTCCGATGCCTTCAGCCATGATCATCATCTTCAAGAGCTTCGCCAGTTCCTGCGGCATCTGCAGGTGGTAAGTGCGCATCAGCGCGACCGCTTGGGTGATCAGCGGCCCGATTTCGATCTGATTTAGTGGGCGGCCTTCGTAGAGGGCAATAAACCGGGTGACGTCCGCGCGCAGCCGGCTGCTGTCCACAGGCTGCCGGGTTACGGAAAGGTCCAGCAAAGCGGAGCCGACACGGCCCGGGTCGCTGCGGGCCAATGCAGTCAGCAGGACGCCGAGTTGGCCCCGGAGCTTCTCGTTCACCTCGCCGACCATGCCGAAGTCGATGAGACCTATGCGGCCGCCGGATTCGATGAACAGGTTGCCCGGATGCGGATCGGCGTGGAAGAACCCGTCTTCAAAGACCATTTTGAGGGCTGTGCCGGCGGACCGGACAGCCAGCGCAGCCCGGTCGATCCCTGCACCGTCCAAGGCCGCGAGATCATTGACTTTCATCCCCACAATCCGCTCCAGCGTCAGCACCCGGGACGTGGTCGTCTCCCAAAAGACGCGGGGAATGTGGACGCCGGGGTCGGAGGCAAAGTTCTCGGCGAATCGCTCCGCGTTCCGCCCTTCCTGCAGATAGTCGAGTTCTGCCCGTAAAGTCTGTGCAAACTCCGCGGCTATGCCGGGGAGGTTGTAGTCGCCCGCTGCCTCCCACCGGTTGCTGATCTGGACCGCGAGGTTCTGCAGAATATCCAGGTCTGCCTCGATCGTGGGTATGACGTCGGGCCGGCGGACTTTTACCACGACGGGTGTTCCGTCGTGGAGAGTTGCTGCATGGGCCTGGCCGATAGAGGCACTCGCGAGGGGTTCGAGGGTGAAGTCCGCAAACACCTCGTCCGGTCCGGACCCGAGTTCTTCGCGGATTACCTGTCGGATCGTTGCGCCTGGCACCGGCGGGGCAGCGTCCTGGAGTTTAGCCAACTGGGTCTGGTATTGGAGCGGCAAGAGGTCAGGCCGGGTGGAGAGGAGTTGGCCGAGCTTGATGAACGTCGGTCCCAGTTCTTCGAGGGCCAACCGCAAGTGGTCCGGATTCGTGTACGGCTCGGCCCTTCGTTCGTGACCCATGAGCCCCTGGTGGAACGGGACCCAGCGCTCAAGTCCGGTGATGCCCACGAGGAAGCCCAGCCCGTGCCGGGCCAGAACCTCGCCGATTTCCTGATAGCGGTGTACACGTATGTTCGTTGTCATTGTCCGTTCTGATTTCCGTGTGATGTGGGGGTCTTCGAAGTGGAAGGGCGTGCCTCACGTTCCTGCACGTCTTGCCTTTCCATGCGGCGGGGCGCGGTCTATTGTCCATGGGAGTTTTCAGGTCTTTGCAGGGTGGGCTGTCTTCGCGGCAGCACAAGGACGACCATGGACACCAGAACCAGGCCCATGCCGGCCAAGCTCCAACTGCTCTGACGTTCGCCCAAGACAACCATGGACAACAGGATGCCGAACACCGGAACCAGGAAGGTCCATGCCGTGACCGCGTCCAGGCGGCACTGTTGGACTTCTGTGAACCAGCCGAGAAAGGCCGCAGCGGTGCCGACGAGGGAGACATACAGGAGAATGCCGATGAAGCGCACACCCCAGTTGATGGCCGGTGCCCCTTCGGTGAGCCCGGCGATGACGGCAAGAATTGCGCCACCGATCAGGAAATGCCAGGCGATCACCTGCAGGACATCGGCCTTTATCTGCCTCGAAATCAAAGTCCCGGCAGTGACCGCGAGAGCCGCGGTGATGGACAGCCACGCACCGGTGCCAGTTCCGCTGGGCAGGGCGACTGCCAATAGCCCTGCGAAGCCTGTCCCCATCGCTGCCAGCGTTCGCGCGGACACGCGCTCCTTGTATATCCACCAGGCCGGAAGCACTATGAGCAGGGGCTGGGCATTGGCCAGGACGGAGGCGGCCCCTGTTGAGAGGCCGGCCAGACCGCCGAACATGGCACTGAATGCCAGTGTGACATTGACAATTCCCATCACTGCTATCAGAGTCCAGGTCCGTGCCCCGCGCGGCGTCGGTTCCCGCCGGAATCCCGCAACTGCGAGAAGCGCCCCGCCGGCAATGAGCGCGCGCAACGCGGCAAACCACAGCAGCGGGGCATCCGCCAGACCGATACTGATCGCCAGAAAGCACGAGCCCCAGGCGAAAGTGATCCACAGCATCCGCACCGGCTTGGGCCGGCGCAGGTCTCCGACCTGTCCGGCACCAATTACTGCTTGGGGTATGCGCACAGCAGCTCCTTTGACAGCAGAATCCCGGAAAGGCTTCCGGCCGGCACTTCGCACGGCTTGGTCGGCGGTGCCCCGCAAGCCGAAGCATGGCTACTGAGGATGGTCAGTGCCGCCGTGAACGCGCGGTACCCCTTTGTTCTTGCCGAACCGGGGGATGAAGCCTGGAACGTTGCGGGCATAGGCGAGGTAGTCCTCTCCGAATTCGGCGGCCATGTTTTTCTCTTCGTGTCTGGCGAGGCGGTGGTAGACGACAACGAGGATCGGGAACATGATCAGAGTCAGGAGGGTGGGCCACTGCAGCAGGAAACCGAACATGATGGTCAAGAACCCCAGGTACTGCGGGTGGCGGAGCCGGGCGTAGATATTAGTGACCGCCAACCGGTGCTCCGTCTGTGCCGCATACAAAACGCGCCATGCCTGATAGAGCAGGATGAAGCCGGCAGCTATGAGTACGTTGCTCAGCAGGTGCAGGGGGTTCAGATGCGGATCTCCTTGCCAGCCCATGAGGTCCTGCCACAAATGCCCTGAATTATGGGTCAAGAGGTTGAGATTCGGGAACTGGCTGCCCAGCCAGCCGGAGAGGAAGTAGATGGTCAGCGGAAAACCGTACATCTCCGTGAACAACGCGACGATGAACGCGGCGAACCCGCCGAAGGCCCGCCAGTCGAGTTTCGTTTTGGGTTTGACGAAGCTGAACGCGAAAACAATGAATATGGCGGAGTTCAGAATCACCAGGAACCACAGGTTGTACCCGGAGTCATCACTTGTCATGATTTAGCACCCCCGCCTCCATGGCCTCCATGACCGAACAGATGCATGCCAAGCATCCCCACCACGAAAATGTAGGGCAGTGCGTCCAGCACGTGCAGCCAGTGGTTAGTCAGCAGGTAGAACACGGCGATGATGATCAGGACGGTCAGCCCGCCACGCAGATACAGGGCCCTGCGGTCCTGAACGGGCTGCACGGGAGGCGGCGTCCCGGGCTGGCTGCCGCCCGAATGCTGGTGGTCGTGGTTCATGGCTGGCCTCCCGGCAGGACGGGCAGATGCTCGGCGAGGAAGTCCTGCCTCATGCCCAGCGTCGAGTCGGTCATCGTCATCGATGTCACCGCGTCCGGGGCGGACCCGGTCAGGGCGCGGATGGCGTCGATGGTTTCGGGTACGACGATGGCCTCGTTGTAGACCTGATAGGTCAGGTAGGCCTCGTCTCCTTCGACGGTGACAAGTTCCTCCCAGATTGCGACTTCCCACATGTCCCCGCGGGGCCGGCCAAGATCCTTCATCAGTTCGATGGTCGAGTTCAGGGCGACGAGCCCGTCAGCCATCCGTATGAACGCTATCCGCGGTGCGGCCCGCAGGGCCGCGAGGACCTCCTCCCTGCTGGCAGTGCGGGTGAGCTGGAGGGTCCAGTAATGGTTATGGGATTGGGTGTGGGCGCCCTTGGCCGCGATCGTGACGACGTCCAGATCGGGCAGGACGGTCCGGGCATCAGGGCCCTGGTGGGACGGTATTTTCGGTTCCGGGACCATGGTGTTCATGATCCCTCCGAGGTGTGATTCCCAGGGGTCGGTGGCACGGCGGATGAGGACTCCGCGGGCCTTGGCCAGCAGGCCCGCTTCCTGCAGGGCACCGAGTACCCTGACGATGCTGGTCGTGTTGCATGAGACGACGCGCGTCATGTCCCGGCCCAGGGCGCTGTCATAGTTGGCCTGCGCCACGAATGAATGCCCTGTGGTGTCATGGGATTCACCGCCCTGCAGGACGACTTTCACACCTGCCGCCCGGTAACGGGGCAGATTGCCGGCCGCCACATGTTTGGGTGTCGCATCGACGACAACGTCCGCCTGGGCCAGCAGGTCATCCAGGCCTCCGGAGATGGTCAGGCCTGCCTGACTCATGGCGTCCCGCGCGTCGTCGGTGGATGCGAACAGCGGAAAACGTCCCGCAGCGGAGCGGATCCGCCAGTCGGTGATGATATCGGCGACGCCGACCAGTTCCATGTCCGGCTGCAACAGGACCGCGTCCGCTACCCGCTTGCCGATGACTCCGTATCCATTGACGGCCACTCTGGTCTTACTCATTGGTATGCCTTCCCACTTGCGGTTGCGTTTCGTCGATGGCGGTTCTTAGCCCCGCCGGTTTTTGCGGCCTTCGGCACCAGGGGGAAGTTCATCTCTTCCCCGCCGGCGAGCTGCTCTTAGAGTCCTTCGACACCTATCCGCACAGCGGGTGCGCTGCAGGGCTGCAGCCGGATCCGGAGGTTTTCCGCGCTCAGGGACACCTCGATGCGGTGGCCCCGGTACCGCACCTGAAAGCCGGCCTTTCCCAGCCGGGCGGGGAGCCGGGGAGCAAAGGTCAGCGCGTCGGCCTCCGTCTGCAGGCCAGCGAAAGCCCGGACGACGACATCGACCGTCCCGGACATGGCGCCCAGATGAATACCTTCCCGGGTGGTGCCGCCCTGGGTATCGTCCAGGTCGGCGACCAGGGCCTCACGGAAGACCTGCCAGGCCCGGGATTCATCAATCCGGGCTAGGACCGAGGCATGCACCACCCGGCTAAGCGTCGATCCGTTGGCGGTCCGGGCCAGGTAGTACTCCACGGTGCGCACCAGATCGGGCTCCGCGAACGGATAGCCGAGCCGGTGCAGCTGCCTGATCACCCCTGCGGGACCCAGCAGGTAGATCAGCATCAGGACGTCAGCCTGCTTCGCGAGTTTGTACCGGTTGGTGGCGTCGTTTTCGGCTTCAAGGATCAGATCGAGCCGTCCGATGTTGCCGTACGTTGCCCGGTAACGCGGCCAGTCCAGCTCTGCCAGGTCTTCGTAACCGTCGAACTGGCTGAGGACTCCGTCGGCGTGGAACGACACAGCGAGCCTGCGGCTGATCCGGGACCAGTGGCTGATCTCCTCGGCGGTGACGTGCAGCCGATCCGTGAGGTCATCGCCGGGATGGCCCGTGAGTTCTGCCAGCACATCGGCGGAGCGTTCGCACAGCCAGGAGAGAAGGACGTTGGTGTACGCGTTGTCGCGCAGGCCGGTCCCGGGCGTGTCCGGGTACCCGTCGTGGTATTCGTCGGGCCCCATCACCCCGGAAAGGTGGAACCTGTCCTCCGCAGGATCATAGTCGGCCAGCGAGGCGAACATCCTGGTTACTTCGATGATCAGTTCCCCACCGCGGGCCGTCAACCAGTCCCGGTCCCCGGTGGCCTGGAAGTGCTGCCAGGCGTTGTAGGCGACGGCGAGTCCGACGTGCCGCTGACGGCTGGAGTTGTCCGGCATCCAGCGGGCGGACCGGGCGTTGTAGAGCTGGCTGGGCGTTTCCTCCCGTCCGTCGCTGCCGCTCTGCCACGGGAACAGCGCCCCCTGGAGGCCCTGCGCGTGTGCGGCGTCACGGGCAGCATCCAGCCGGCGCCAGCGGTACTCCAGCAGGGACCGGCTGACGTCAGGGAGCCGGAGTCCGATCACGGGGAAGACGAACAGTTCGTCCCAGAAGACGTGACCCCGGTATCCTTCCCCGTGCAGGCCACGGGCCGGCACGCCGGCATCCAGGGCTGCGGTATGCACGGAGATTGTCTGCAGCAGGTGGAACACGTGCAGGTTGAGGACCAGCTGGGACTGCCGGTCGCCGTCGAGGCTGATCCCGAACCGCTCCCAGAGGCGCCGCCAGGCCGCCTCGTGGTTTTTCAGGAGTGCGGTGAAGCCGATGTCAACGCGGGAAAGTCCGGCCAGGGCCGCGGTCTCGGGCGAGGAGATGGCGCCGTCGCGGGAGGTTGCCAGCGACGCGGTCCTGGTGATGGTGACCGGTTGACCGTCGGTCAGCCGGAGGTCGAACTGCCGCTGGTACCGTCCGCCGTCGCTCTCGGCCTCGCGGGGTGTTGCCGCTGGGGCGCCGTCGAACACCGTCCGGACGGCCAGTGCGATGCGTATCCTGCTCTGGCTGGTCTGGACGGCGCACAGGAGAACGCCTGCATCCACGTCCGTGAATTCAGGATCGGTCAGGTGATGCTGCCCGGTGCCGGCATAGTCGCGGACGTTGGTGTTGGCCACCCGGGCATCGATGCCTTCCCGGATACTCACGGTCCCGTTGAAGGCGTGGGCCGTCAGGGTCGTCTCCAGCGCGGCCAGGTGCGGGTTGTGCATGGAGACCAGCCGCCGCTGCACGACTGTGAGTTGTTCCCCGTGCGGGCCGGCGAGGGTTGCGCGGCGTGTCAACAGGCCCCGGCGCAGATCGAGCTCGCTTCGTTCCCCGGCGACAGGTATGTCTCCCGTGGACCACCACGGGCCGGCGCCGATGCGCACATCCACGGGCAGCCAGTTGGGGACGTTGACCAGATGCTCTTCTTCCAGGTCGCGGCCGTGAATGGTGCTGGTTGTCCGGTTGTAGACTCCGGACAGGTAGGTGCCGGGATAGTGGACGCCGTCGTCACGGTGTTCTGGCTGGGTGCCGCGTGTTGCCATGTATCCGTTGCCCAGGGCGGTCAGGACCTCGCGGTGGCCTTCGTGTGCAGGATCGAACCCGTCGTAGACCAGCGTCCACGGATCGGTGCGTGAGACCCCCAGGTCCAGCTCAGAGACGTCGCCGAGGACAATGTCGGCGCCGGCCAGTTCCAGCTGTTCCCGATGCCCGGCGCGGTCGATGCCGACGACCAGACCGAAGCCGCCGCGGCGTCCTGCCTGCACCCCGGCGGCGGCGTCCTCGATAACCGCGGCGTGCCCGGGTGCCACGCCGAGGCGGCGGGCTGCTTCGAGGAACATGGCCGGGTCGGGCTTGCCCGGCAGGCTCTGTTCGGCGGCGGTCTGTCCGTCGATGATGACGTCGAATCCGGTGTCAAGGCCGGCGGCGGTCAGCAGGGCCCGGGCGTTTCGGCTTGCGGTGACCAGGCCCACGGGGATGCCTGCGGCATGCAGGCGGGCCAGCAGGGCGGTGGTCCCGGGGTAGGCCCGGATGCCATTGCGTGTCACGGCCTGCAGGAACAGGTCGTTTTTGCGGGCGCCGAGTCCGTGGACGGACCAGACGTCCGGCCCGTCTTCAGGGCGTCCGGCGGGAAGTCGGGCTCCGCGGGAGGCCAGGAAGGCGGTGACTCCGTCCTCGCGCTGCCGGCCGTCGACGTACCGCCGGTAGTCCGCGTCGTCGTCGAACGGATCCCTCCTTGGGCGCCCGGCGAGCCGGGGGTCCTGAAGGACCGAGTCGAAGAGTTGCTTCCAGGCTGCCGCGTGCACGGCGGCGGTCTGGGTGACAACCCCGTCCATATCGAAAAGCACCGCCTGATAAGGCAGTGTTGCGCCATGCCGGGAATCACTGGAGGGGCGGCTGCCGCCCGCATGGACGTCCGTCATGCTACTCCGGTTCCGCTACGTCATCAGCCGGGTTGTTGGCGGGGCCCGGTGCGGACGTCCACTCCCAGTTCCGGATTTCCGGCATGTCTTCGCCATGGGCGCGGATGTACCGCCGGTGCTCGATGAGCTTGTTCTTGAGCTCCTCGCGCACATGCGCCGAAACGTCCTTCAGCCTGGGTACCCGGTCGATGACGTCGATGGCCAGGTTGAACCGGTCGAGCTGGTTGAGCACGCACATATCGAACGGGGTTGTGGTGGTGCCTTCCTCCTTGTAGCCGCGGACATGGATGTTGCCGTGGTTCGTCCGGCGGTATGTGAGCCGGTGGATCAGCCACGGGTAGCCGTGGTACGCGAAGATCACCGGTTTGTCGGTTGTGAACAGGGCATCGAAGTCCCGCCCGGACAGGCCATGGGGATGTTCCGTGTCATCCTGCAGGCGCATGAGGTCAACAACGTTGACGACCCGTATCTTCAGATCCGGGAACCGCCCGCGGAGGATGTCGACGGCGGCGAGGGTCTCCATTGTCGGCACATCACCGGCGCAGCCCATGACGACGTCGGGTTCCCCGTCCGCATCTGAACTGGCCCAGTCCCAGATGCCGATGCCTTTGGTGCAGTGCACGATCGCCTGCTCCATGTCCAGGTACTGCAGTTGCGGCTGCTTGCCGGCGACGATGACGTTGACGTATTGGCGGCTGCGCAGGCAGTGGTCGGCCACGGACAGGAGCGTGTTGGCGTCCGGTGGCAGGTAGACGCGGATGACATCGGTCTTCTTGTTGATCACATGGTCGATGAACCCGGGGTCCTGGTGCGAGAACCCGTTGTTGTCCTGCCGCCACACATGGGAGGTCAACAGGTAGTTCAGAGAAGCAACCGGCCGGCGCCACGGGATGTCGTTGGTCGTGGTCAGCCACTTGGCGTGCTGGTTGAACATCGAGTCGACAATGTGGATGAACGCCTCGTAGCAGGAAAAGAAGCCATGCCGGCCCGAGAGCAGGTAGCCTTCCAGCCAGCCCTGGCAGGTGTGTTCGGAGAGGATTTCCATGACCCGCCCGTCGCGGGCGAGATGGTCATCCTCTGGAACGGTCCGGGCATTCCAGGCCCGGTCGGTCGCGTCGAATATGGCCCCCAGCCGGTTGGAGTTGTTTTCGTCCGGAGCGAAGACCCGGAAATTCTCCATGTTCGCCGCCATGATGTCCCGCAGGAACGTGCCCAGGACCCGGGTGGATTCCACGGCCCCGGTGCCGGGATCCACCACGGGCACGGCATAGCCGGCGAAGTCGGGCAGGCGCAGGTCGCGCAGCAACAGCCCTCCGTTCGCGTGAGGGTTCGCGCTCATGCGCCGCCCCCCGGCCGGATGCAACCCGCCGACCGCCGCCACCGGAGCCCCCGCGTCGTCGAAGAGTTCCTCGGGGCGGTAGCTGCGCAGCCACTGCTCCAGAACGGCGCGGTGGCTGTCGTTTTCGCGGGCCTGGGTGAAGGGCACCTGGTGTGAACGCCAGCTTCCCTCCACCTTCAGCCCGTCCACTTCGGCCGGTCCTGTCCAGCCCTTGGGAGAGCGCAGGACGATCATGGGCCAGCGGGGCCGTTCGGTTCGGCCGTCCTCGCGGGCGCCACGCTTGATTTCAAGGATCTCGTTCAGGCAGGCGTCCAGGGTCCGGGCGAAGTCCTGGTGCATCTGTTCCGGGTCGGAGCCTTCCACGTAATAGGGTGTGTGGCCGTACCCGCGCAGCAGTGAGTCCAGCTCTTCATGGCTGATCCGGTCCAGGACCGTGGGGTTGGCGATTTTGTAGCCGTTCAGGTGCAGGATCGGCAGGACGGCGCCGTCCCGGCCGGGGTCCACGAACTTGTTGGAGTGCCAGCTCGCGGCCAGCGGGCCCGTCTCCGCTTCGCCGTCACCTATGACTGCCGCCACGATGAGGTCCGGGTTATCGAACGCCGCCCCGTAAGCGTGGGAGAGCGCGTATCCGAGCTCCCCGCCCTCGTGGATGGACCCCGGTGTCTCCGGTGCCACATGGCTGGGGATGCCGCCGGGGAAGGAGAACTGGCGGAACAGCCGCTTCATCCCTGCGGTGTCCAGGGAAATATCCGGGTACGTTTCGCTGTAGGTACCTTCCAGCCAGGCCGACGCCACCGGGCCGGGCCCGCCGTGCCCGGGGCCCATGATGTAGATCATGTCCAGGTCCCGGTCCATGATGGCCCGGTTCAGGTGGGCGTAAATGAAATTCAGGCCCGGGGTGGTCCCCCAGTGCCCCAGCAGCCGGGGCTTGATGTGCTCCGGGCGCAGCGGCTCGCGCAGCAGCGGGTTGGCCATGAGGTAGATCTGTCCCACGGACAGATAGTTCGCCGCCCGCCACCAGGCATGAATGCGGTCCAGCTGGTCCGGGCTGAGAACGGGTACCCGGGTTTGCAGCTGCTGATGGTCTGTCATGGCAGGTCCTGTCTGTCTGTGGAGTAACGGGGGACGGGCTGCAGGGGCGGCGTCTATCGGACGCCGCTTGGCTCCGGGGCAGGTTCGGTCTTGATCGTGCTGCCGGTGGCCTCTCCCTGCTCCGGCAGGCGCAGGCGTTTGAGTAGCAAGGCGTTCACGGCGACAATGACGCTGGAGCCGGACATCGAGATCGCGGCGATCTCCGGGCTGAGCCTGATGCCCAGGGAGTTGAAGAAGACGCCGGCAGCGATGGGCAGGGCAATGACGTTATAGCCGATGGCCCACCCCAGGTTCTGCCGCATCTTGCGCAGCGTTCCCTTGCCGATGCGCAGGGCGATGGGAACATCCAGCGGGTCCGAGCGCATCAGGACCACGTCGGCGGTTTCGATGGCCACATCTGTTCCAGCGCCGATCGCGATGCCCAGGTCAGCCTGTGCCAGGGCCGGGGCGTCGTTGACGCCGTCCCCGACCATGGCGACGCGCTTGCCCGCGGCCTGCAGTTCTGCGATCTTTGCTGTCTTGTCCCCGGGCAGCACTTCGGCGATGACGGTGTCGATGTTCAGTTGCGAGGCGATCCTCTGGGCGGTGGCCTCATTGTCCCCGGTGAGCATGATGACTTCGATGCCGGCTTCGTGCATCGCCGCGACAGCCGCAGCTGCCGTCGCTCGGACTGCGTCAGCAAGGGCGATGACTCCTGCCGCCCGGCCGTCCACCGCGACGAGGACGGCCGTTCGCCCCGTTGACGCCAGTTCCTGGCGTTGGTCGGCCACAGGGCCGATGTCAATGCCTTGGGCGGCCATGAGCTTGCGGTTGCCCACGAATACTTGGTGTCCCCGGACCGTCGCTCCGGCGCCGTGGCCGGGAACATTGCGGAACTCCGTGGCATCAAGTGTGGGCACGCCCCTGCCCTTCGCATAGTTGACGACGGCGCCGGCGAGCGGGTGCTCGGATTCCCGCTCCACGGCGGCCACGAGAGCCAGCAGTTCATCCTCATCGATGCCGACGGCGATGAAGTCCGTGACTTCCGGCTTGCCCTGGGTCAGGGTCCCGGTCTTGTCCATGACAGCGGCTTCGATACGGGCCGCTGTTTCCAGTGCGGTGGCGTTCTTGAACAGAATGCCCCGCTTAGCCCCCAGACCGGTGCCGACCATGATCGCCGTGGGAGTGGCCAGGCCCAGCGCGTCGGGGCAGGTGATGACGACAACGGTGATGCCAAAGAGCAGCGCGGTCTGGAGGCTTGCGCCGGTCAGCAGCCACACGGCGAAGGTGGCACTGCCGCCGATGAGTGCGACAAGGACGAGCCAGAACGCTGCCCGGTCCGCGAGCCGCTGCCCAGGGGCTTTGGAGTTCTGGGCTTCCTGGACCAGCGCGACGATCTGTGCCAGGGCCGTGTCCGCACCAACTTTGGTGGCGCGGACCCGTAGTGTTCCGGTGGTGTTGACGGTGGCGCCGATGACTGTGGAGCCAACCGTTTTGGCCACCGGCAGGCTTTCTCCGGTGACCATGGATTCATCAATATCGGATTCGCCGTCTTCAACGGTCCCGTCCGTGGGAATCTTTGACCCCGGGCGTACCAGCAGGAGGTCCCCGGGCACGACATCGGAGGTGGGAACTTCCACCGGTTCCCCGTTCCGGATGACCAGCGCCTTCGCCGGCGCTAGTTCCAGCAGCGTCCGGATGGCGTCGTTGGCCCCGCCCCGCGCCCGCATTTCAAACCAGTGCCCCAGCAGGACGAAGCTGGCCAGAACGGTGGCGGCCTCGTAGAAGACGTCCCCGCCGCCGGTCACGGTGATGACCAGGCTGTAAACCCAGCCGGCCCCGACACCGACGGCGACGAGGACCATCATGTCCAGTGTCCGGGCACGCAACGCCCGGTAGGCGCCGTCGAAGAAGATCCAGCCCGCGTAGAAGATGACCGGCAAGGACAGAACCAAGGCAAAGACGTCGTCCCGCAACCCGAAGGGGGCCGGTGCCGTGAACCCGAAGACGTCCCTGCCGATCGGTGACCAGAGAGTGATCGGCACCGAGAGTGTAGCTGCCACAACGAACCGGTTGCGCATGTCACGCACCATCGAGGCCATGGACATGCCGCCGTGGCCGCCGCCATGACCCATGACCTCCTGCGGATTCCTGGTGACCGGCCCTGCGTGCCCGGCGTGGGCCTGGGGTTCCTTGGCGGCTATCGTGCCGTGCCCGGGATGACCGGCATGGGACATGGCGGTGTGGTCATCGTGAGTATGGCCCTGATCCTTCGACGGGGCCGGGCTGACGCCGGCCATTGGATCGCAGATGTGGTCCGGGACGGAGAGCCCGGGGCAGTGGTAGCCGCATTTCCGTACCCAGCTGGCCAGCTCGGCGATGGAGGTCTTGTCTGGGTCGAACGTGACGTTCGCGGTCTGCGAGACCGGATTCGCTTCCACGCTGAGCACGCCCGGTCGGCGGGAGAGCGTGGCTTCGGCGACGCTCTTGGACGAGGCCCAATGAACACCTGGCACCTCCATGACCGCGGTTTGTGTCCTATTACTCATGACAGAAATTCCTCTCAGAGCTCGATAAGGCGGTTGAAAAAGTGTCCAGCCGTCGATCTCGTGGCGCGCAGGCCGGGTATTAGAGCGGTGGTGACAGGCCTGGAAATGAGGTCTCCTGATCTGACGGCCTGGTTAGTTCCGGAGTAAGTCCGCTCCAGATGCGTGGACACAGCGGCGGGACGTCGATGCCCTCGATGAAAAGTCAGGAGGGCAGAGGTCTCCTATACGCGGCTGATGGACAGCCGGATGAGCGATACAGGGTGCAGGGGTGCCCCGGGAACCTCGGGCAGCGCCCCGGTTGGCCGTGCTGCCGTATCGGCAGCCGGCGTGCTGCCAGGAGATCCCGGAACTGATGCGGCAAGGACGGCAGGCGACAGCACATCCGGGCAGGCCACCGACAAGCCCAGGTTCATGGGGCAGTGTCCAGTACGGGACGGAACTGGTTGGTTCCCCGGACCGTTATCCGCAGCGACAACTGTGTCACGGGAAGGGGTGTAGCGGAGGCTCACGACTTCAGCGGCTTCCGTGCGGACCGACGCGATGGTGTGCGAGCCAGTGCCAGGTCCGGTTGATGGCGAAGACGTCATCGGCAGGTCAAGAATGCCCGTTACGGCGAGGAGGAACGACAGGACCGCGGTGATTGTGGCCACGTTGGAAAAGGTCTGGTGCTGTCGCATCGAATGACGCACTTCTGCCCACCCCGTGTTCATCGCGAAAAAGAACTAGTAGGTTTCGCCCTATGCAGCGATCCTACCCGGCCGGTTGCGCGGAACCTCAAATCCTTGTCACGCAGGGCGGTCAGCCAGACGCCGACGACAATACCTGCCAGTGTAGCGAGGGCGTAGAAACGTATGGTCAGCGGACCGAACTGGAAGGCGCTGACGGTCGGGGAGGGAAAGAACAGGTCTGTCACGACAGGAGTGTTCATGGCCTTATTTGATGTAGGAGAAAACGCCCATCATGCCGCGTTCGGCATGGTAGGCGTTGTGGCAGTGGGTAAGCCACTGGCCCGGGTTGTCGGCGTCGAAGATCACCGTCACCGTCTGTTTGGGCCGGACGATGACGGTGTCTTTGCGGGCCCCGCCGCCGGATACCTGGAAGGTGTGTCCGTGCAGGTGCATGGGATGCCACATGTCAGTGTCGTTGACGAAATTCACCTGCACCCTTTCGCCGGCCTTGACGTCGAAGGCGTTCTCCAATGGCTTGGTCAGGTCGAAGCGTTTGCCGTTGATGCCCCAGTCGTATTTTTCCATTCCGCCGGTGAGACGAACTTCGTGGGTCCGGTCCGGGGTTTTGTCGGTCAGAGTGACGGTGGGGTCGGCCTTGAGTTGGCCACCATCAACGACGGTGCCTTCCAGTTTGTTCGGCAGCACTGCCGGCAGCGGTTGCTTGCCGGTGCCGGTGCTGATGAAGCCCAGGGCCTGGCCGATTTTACCTTCGGCCAGCGCCATCACGGGGGTGAAGCCTTCTGCCACGGTGAGCAGGGCATCGATGCGTTCGCCCATGCCGAGAACGACGGCGGTGACATCCTGGTGTTGGACCGGGAATCCGTCCGTGTGGGTCACGGTGAGTTTTTGGCCGGGGATTCCGACCCGGTAGGCGGTGTCCCCGGCGGCGTTGATGATCCTCAACCGGATGACCTGCCCCGTCGTGGCGCTCAGGATCTCTGCCTGGTCAGGTGCTTTGGAGTTGAAGAGGTGGAAGGGATAGCTGACGTCTCCGGCGTCGCCGCCAAGGAAGTCGCTGCGGGAGCCCATCAGCATGTGTTTCATGCCTGTTGATCCGCCCGAGGGGGAGGGCGTGGAACTCATGGATCCATGGTCCATGCCGGGCATGGAACCGGACATGGACATGCCGCCGGAGAGTTCTTTCACGACGTCCTCGGGGGTGCCGGTGATGCCGTCCATCCAGTCGTCGAGAACGATGACCCAATCCCTGTCGTACACGAGCTTTTCGGCCGGATCTTCGATGATCAGCGCTCCGTAGAGGGCGCGTTCGCGCTGCATTTCAACATGGGAGTGGTACCAGTAGGTGCCGGGGTGGGCGAGCCGGAAATCGTAGGTGAATTCGGTCCCTGCGGCCACCGGGTCCTGGGTGAGGCCCGGGACGCCGTCCTGGTCATTGCGCAGGGCAAGTCCGTGCCAGTGGATGCTGGTTGCGTCCTTCAAGTCGTTGACCAGATTTATGTTCAGCTGATCACCGGCCTTGGCTCGGATGGTGGGTGCGGTGAGGCTGCCGTTATAGCCCCAGGTAGTTACCGGCTTGCCAGCCACCGCTGCAGTGAAAGCCGCGGCGTTAAGAGACTGGGCCACGGCGTTCCCTGAGGAGGGCCGCTCGGTTTCATGTTCGGCGACCACACGGTCGGTGGGCATGACCCGTTCGGACGCCGCGGTTGTCGGTTCGGGGGTTTGGGTGCAGGCTACCAGCGCCGCGGCGGCGGCGGTGGCCACTGATAAGCCCAGGAAGTGACGTCTGTTTAGGTTGGTGTACATAAGCACTCCTTCAATCGGCGGAGCATGCGGCTTCGCGGGTGTCAGATGGGGGTGAGGAAGGTTCCGGAGAGGTTTTGGAGTTCGTAGATCCAGCGGCCCCGGACTCCGGTGACCATGAGGAGGCCCAGGATGATGAGCATAGCGGCTCCTGCGATATTCACGATCCGGATGTGGCGGCGGACGAGGGTCAGGGCCGAACTGACCCACCCCGGGCCCATTGCGTCAACGCGAACGGGATGCCCAGGCCGAGGCAGTAGGCGAAGGCCAGAAGTGTGCTGCGTCCGGCGCTGCCGGTCGTGACGCTTATAGACAGCACAGCACTCAGCACCGGGCCCATGCAGGGAGTCCAGACGAGCCCAAAAACGATGCCCAGCAGCGGGGCGCCGCCCAGGCCGGTCCGCCGGCCCAGGGTAAGTTTTCGGGTCTGCTGCAGCCAAAGCACCGGACACGGCGCCGGTTGCGCGGCTGGCCCGGGTCAGTGAGCCCGGACACGTACCCATTGTTCGAAGTGTGCCAGGCACTTACCGCGACGACGATCCCGCGCAGGGTTCTGTTTCGACCGCAAAGCGGGGGCCAATGATCAGGGTCGGGATCTTCGGCCCTTGCGGTGAGAATCATGTGGGGGACACACTGAGGGCAACGTTGTGAAGAACCTGGTGGAAGGCGGTGCTCGTGGGCGGCGACGGAGTGTTCAGGATCGTGGTGGGGGTGGACGGTTCGGCCCCCTCGCGCCTCGCGCTGGAATGGGCAGTCAATGAGGCGCGGCTGCGCCACGGAGAAGTAAAGGCCGTGACTGCTTGGCAGTTCCCGCCCGTGACGGTCGGGATGGAAGGCCTGGTCCATGATCCGGAGATCTTTCCCCAGGCCGCCCGCCGTCTCCAGGACGAGGCGCTGAGGCGGGTGGACAGCGGGGGAATGAAAGTAACTGGTGATGTTGTCCAAGGCAACACGGCCGGCGTGCTCCTGAAGGCGGCCGAGAACGCCGACCTGGTGGTGGTCGGTTCCCGCGGCCTCGGAGGATTCACCGGATTGCTGCTCGGCTCGATATCCACCCAACTGGTTCATCATTCGCCCTCCCCGGTGCTCGTAGTCCGGTCCCGCTCCGGTGGTGAGGAATGAGCAATCCGGCGACCAGCCGGACGCCACACCGCCGGGAGCAAAGACCGTGACAGCTGACCATTCCTCCCACCTGCATCCGGCCGCCGGCACCAGCCACGGAGGGGCGGTTCCGGCAGTGCGTACCTTTAGGGGCAGGCTCCACACACTGTGGCACACGTTGGTCGGCGCGGTCGGCCTGATCATGGGGCTCCTGCCGCACGTCCTGCATCACATAGGGCTGCTCGCCGGGACCGCGCTGGTCGCGGGATCCGGCGGGACCGCACTGTTCGGCGCGCTGGGGCTCCTTGCCTCCATTCCCATGCTGGTCCGCCTCTATAAGCGGTTCGGCAGCTGGGTTGCCCCGGTGCTGGGCCTGTTGGTCTTCGCCGCCATGTTTTCCGTGTCGGCGTTCGTCATCGGCCCGGCCATCAGCGGCACCGGAGGGGACGTCATCCCCGGCCCGGTACCCACCGTGGACCACACCAGCGAGCACACCGCGGGCCACTGACAACCAACAGGTAAGCCAGTAGAAGGGAGGCCCGGGAAAGCCGGGCCTCCCTTTGTCAGCCGACCATTGGATGGCTACTTCGCGCCGGCCAGTGCGTAGCCGGAGGACCGGACTGCCTCTGCCAGGGCCTCCGGGTCGGGGGCGCCGGTGACGTTCAGCCGGGACGTGCCGCCCGGGACGAGATCGACGGTTGCGGTCTGGACCCCTGATACGCCGGACACAGCCTTCTCAACGGTCTGGACGCAGTGTCCGCAGGTCAACCCGTCCACGCCGTACTGCGCATCGGAGACGTGGAGCTCCGCTTTGACTGTCGCCGAAGCCCCGGCCCGGGTGTCTGCGGCAGGGGAGCAGCAGCTGCAGCCGTGCTGTGCAGCGGAGGCCAGGGAGAGCTGGGTTCGTGATTCGGTGGTTCCACACATGTCAGTTTTCCTTCGAGAGGGTGGATGCAAAGGGGGGGGCTGTTGGGGATGAACGGCTGTAACGGCCCGGGGGGCCTGGACAAACCACGTCACTGACAACACCCATAGAATACCCCCTAGGGGTATACAATGCAAGAGTCACGCAGTATCTGGTCGACCTTCTGCCGCGGGTGGTGCGGGGGCCATTGGGCCCTATGCCGAGAGGGGCTGATGGGTCGAGAGTCAGGGTATGAGCAGTCTTCCTGATCCGCGTCTTCCTGAAGCACAGGGGCCCTCCCACGGCCCATATCAGCCCTGGACACAGACGCTGCTGATAGTCCTTATCGCCGCAGCGGCGGTCTACCTCGTCACCAACCACTGGCTCCATGCCCTGGACGCACTGCCCTATCTGGGTGTGGTGCTGGTGATGAGCTTTTGTATGTTCGGGCATGGAAGCCACGGCGGCCATGGTGTCTCTCATCAGGGGCACGGCGGGCTGGACAACGGGGACGCACCCGGACGCCCCGGGCCCGGGGGAGGGGCCGGCCATGTCCACTGATTACGGGTATGACCTGTGGTGGCTGGTGATCATCAATTCGGCGGTGTTCATCATTTTCGCGTTCAGTTTTGTCCGGCCCAGGACGAAGCTGGACTGGCGGGCCCTGGGCGGGTTTTCGGCGTTCATCGTGGCGCTGTTCACCGAGATGTATGGTTTCCCGCTAACCATCTATCTGCTCTCGGGCTGGTTGGGTGACCGGCTGCCGGGCGGGGATCTGCTGAGCCACAACACGGGTCATTTGTGGCAGGACCTCGCCGGGTGGCAGGGGGATCCGCACCTGAGCCCGCTGCATCTTCTGAGCAACGTGCTGATCGCGGCAGGGTTCATCCTGCTGTACCTGTCCTGGCAGGTTCTGTTCGCGGCCCAGCGGGACCACCGCCTGGCGGTCACGGGCCCGTATGCCAGGATCCGGCATCCCCAGTATGTGGGGTTTCTGGTCATCATGGCCGGCTTCCTGCTGCAGTGGCCCACCCTGCTGACCCTGCTGATGTTCCCGGTCCTGGTCATCGTGTACCTGCGCCTGGCCCGCCGGGAAGAACGTGTGATGGACGCCGAGTTCGGTGAAGCCTACGCGGCGTACCGTCGGCAGGTCCCCGGATTCGTCCCCCGCTTGGGGCACCGGTCACCGGACGTGGGGCAGACGCTGCAGAAGGGGCCGTGATGGGCCGGCGCCCTGGCAGGAACGCGGACACCGGTCCGGCGCCATTCTGTTCCTGGCGGTAAAGAACCTGGTTGGACAGGTCCCGAGGAAGGTTCCTTAGCCGGTGCCCGAGCTGGTCATGAAAATGACGGATGACGAACTGCGCGCAGTCCTGGCCGATCCGGCCGAGGACCCGGCCCGGATGGGACGGATCGCGGCCGAAATCGACGCCGGTTTCCGGCTGCTCTCGGGCCGGCTCGGCAAAGCAGTTACCGTCTTCGGGTCCGCACGCCCGGGCCCGGACGATCCCCGCTACCAAGCCGCGCAGACCCTGGGCTCACGCCTGGCCGGCGCCGGCTTCGCGGTCATCACCGGCGGAGGCCCCGGTCTGATGGAGGCGGCCAACCGCGGCGCCTTCGAAGCCGGAGGAACCTCTGTTGGCCTGGGCATCGAACTTCCGCGTGAACAGTCACTGAACCCCTACCTGGGTCTGTCCATGACCTTCCGGTACTTCTTCGCCCGGAAACTCATGTTCATCCGCTACGCCTCGGCATTCATCGTCCTGCCCGGCGGATTCGGCACCCTGGATGAACTTTTTGAAGCCCTCACCCTCGTCCAGACCGGAAAAATCCACGAATTCCCCGTGGTCCTGCTCGGCACCGGCCACTGGTCAGGACTCACGGACTGGATCCGCGACCACGTCCAGGATCAGGGTTTCGTCTCCGCCGATGACATCCGGCTCCTGCGCGTCACCGACGACATCGAGGAAGCCATCGAACTGATCCAGCACTGTCACCTGCGCCAGCTCGTCCTCTGAACCGGATGGCGGATGGATGAGCCCACGTGCGCAGGCGCCAGGCGCTCCGCCTGCTGCAACAATGCTCTGGATTACCGGCGTGTGGGGTTTGTGCTTTGTGGCCATCCGGCTGGGCCTGGAGGACGCGCCGGTGCTATGGTTCGCGGCCCTGCGGGCACTGATCGCAGCCGGTGCACTGCTGCTGCTCTGCCTGGTTCAGCGCAGGGGAATCCCGCGGGGACGGCGGACCTGGGCTCTGATAACGCTGTTGGGGATTGTGAATGTCACCGTTGCCTTCGCCGCGATGTTCGCCGGGACCGCGGGGATGGCCATCGGGGCCGCAGCGGTCCTGGCCAACGCCCAGCCCCTGCTGATCATCCTGCCGGCCTGGTGGATCTACGGCGAGGCCGTGTCAGTACGGATTGTGCTCGGCATCATAGCCGGGTTCGCCGGACTCCTGGTGGTCGGGGTGGCCAGCGGAGGCGGGACAGGGGCCTGGCTGTCCCTGCTTGCGGCCGCAGCCGTCACGGCAGGGACCCTGCTCTCGCGCGCCCTGCACGGGTCGGATCTGGTTGCGGCCAGCGCCTGGCATTTCCTGATCGGCGGACTGCTGCTGGCCGGGATGGCCCTCCTCAGCGAACCGGCCGCGGCGATCAACTGGTCCCCGCAATTCCTGGTGGTCCTGCTGTTCCTGTCCCTGGTGGGGACGGCTGCGGCGTTCCTGGCTTGGTTCAGGGAGGCGGGTCGGTCCCGCCTGAATCTGCTGACGGCATGGACCCTGCTTGTGCCCGTCATTGGCGTGGCAGTGTCCCTGTTCCTCCCCGGGGAACGTCCGCCCCCGTGGGCGGCGGCCGGTACCGGCCTGGTCCTGGTCCTGGTCTCGCTTTGGCTTGTCCTTCACCGCCCGGACGGCAGGACGGGCCAGGGCAGGGTGACTAAAGACTCTGCCGGCCGGAGCCGGAAAGGACGAAAGTGATCCCTAGGGAACCGGTGGGTCCGGGAATGGAGAGGGAGACAGCGATGATGTATTGGGATGGGAACATGGGCGTCTGGGGGTACATCCTGATGGGGCTGAGCTTCGTCCTGTTTTGGGGCGCCGTCATCACCGCCATCGTCCTTTTCTCCCGCTCCGTGGGAGCTGGAAACCGCCGGTACGAGGCAGGCGGCGCCGGTGCTGGCATCGCCGAACACCTGCTGGCGGAACGGTTTGCCCGCGGTGAGATCGATGAGAGCGAGTACACTGCTCGGCTCACTGTGCTGCGCCGCGGTCGCGGAACATGAGTGTATGGGCCCACACCTGCCCGGACCACGGGCCCTCCCGTGGGTATACGTTGGGTGTAACCGGAAAAGACGTCCCGGGCGAGAGCCCGTACGCAGTGAAGATCCAGGCACCTGATGGCCCCGCCGTTGCCCACTCTCGGACATTTCTGCGAAAGGACGCACTATGATCTGCTCACATCACACCGGGTCACAGGACCGGCACAGGCAGGATCAATCCCCGGCAGCCCCTGCTGCCCGCCCTGCAGGAGCAAAGCGGACGGAGGAGAGGCAATGACAACAAACCTCAAGAGCACCGTGGTCGAAGTCCAGGGCCTGCATTGGGCCACCTCCAAGGCGGTCGTGGAACATGTGCTGCGTCAGCGCCCCGGGGTGGTGGCCGTCGATGCGAACGCGGTCGCCCAAACCGCCACGGTGAGCTTTGACCCGTCGGTAACCTCCGTGGGGCAGATCTCCGGATGGGTACGGGACTGCGGGTACCACTGCCGGGGCGAATCGGTCCCGGACCACGTCTGCTACCCCATGGACGAAACCTCGGGCGACGCCGGGATGAAACACGGCACCGCGGTGAAACCCGGCGCCGGCCACCAGGCCGCCGGCCATGTCCATCCGGCCACCGCACACCCTGATACCGCCCATCCAATGGGTCATGCACACCCGGCGAAGGATGACCACGCCGGAATGCACGCAGGCCATGCCCCGGAAACGGCGGAACCGCATACCGGGCACTACCCCCCTGTTGTCGGCCACGACGGGCACGGCCAGCACGGTGGGGCGCCCCGGACCCCGCAGGACATGATGGGCCACGGCGGTCACCATGCCGGGATGTCGATGGATGACATGGTCAGGGACATGCGCAACCGGTTCCTGGTCGCCGCGGTCCTGTCCATCGGCGTGACCTTGTGGTCCCCGATGGGTCGGGACATGTTCGGCTTCACCGCCCGGACCCCGTTCGGGCTCCGCGACGACGTCATGGCCCTGATCCTGTCCCTGCCGGTCATCTTCTATTCCGCGTGGATCTTCTTCGATGGTGCCTATCGGGCCTTGAAGGCCCGCACCCTGGACATGATGGTCCTGGTGGCAATCGCCGTGGGCACCGGCTGGCTGTACAGCGTCTGGGTCACCTTCAGCGGCGGCGGTGAGGTTTTCTACGAAGCGGCAACGGTCCTGGCCTCCTTCGTGCTGCTCGGCCACTGGTTCGAGATGCGCGCCCGGGGCGGGGCGAACGAGGCCATCCGCACGCTCCTCGAACTCGCTCCGCCGGTGGCGCTGGTCATCCGCGATGGTGAGACGGTGGAGATCCCCACCTCCGAAGTCCAGACCGGGGACCTCCTGCTGATCAGGCCCGGCTCCAAGATCCCGGTGGACGGGGAAGTGGGAGACGGCCAATCGGAGGTTGACGAGTCCATGGTCACCGGCGAAAGCCTGCCGGTGACCAAGACCACCGGCTCGGAAGTGATCGGGGCGTCCATCAACACCACCGGCACGATGCGGGTCCGGGCCACCAAGGTCGGGGCCGACACCGCCCTCGCCCAGATCGTGGCACTGGTGCAGGAGGCGCAGAACTCCAAGGCCCCGGGCCAGCGGCTGGCTGACCGGGCAGCGTTTTGGCTTGTATTGGTCGCCCTGATCGGCGGAACGGTCACGTTCGCGGCGTGGCTCGCCCTCGGGGCGGGGATCCAGGCGGCCATGCTGTTCGCCATCACCGTTGTGGTGATCACCTGCCCCGACGCGCTGGGCCTGGCCACCCCGACCGCCATCATGGTGGGCACCGGGCTCGGCGCCAAACGGGGGGTCCTGTTCAAGAACGCCACCGCCCTGGAGGTCTCCGCCCGGATCGACACCGTCGTGATGGACAAGACCGGCACCCTGACCAAGGGCGAACCGGAAGTGACCGACGTCGTCGTTCACGGAATAAGCGAAAACGAACTCCTGACGCTGGCCGCAGCGGTGGAGCAGGAATCCGAACACCCGCTCGCCGCGGCCGTGGTCCGGCACGCCCAGGAGCACGGCGCACCTGCCCTGGCTGCCTCGGATTTCCTGAACGTTCCCGGTCACGGGGCCGGCGCTACCGTGGAAGGGCGCCGGGTGCTTGTCGGTAACCGTAAACTCATGGCCGACGAAGGAATCGATCTGGGCCCTCTGGCCGCGGTCCGCGATGAGCTCGCCGCGACCGGCCGGACCGCGGTGCTCGTCGCAGTAAACGGCCGGGCCGCGGCGGTGATCGCTTTGGCGGACGCCGCTAGGGAAACCGCTGCTCCTGCCGTGGCTGCCCTGCACGAGGCGGGAATCAAGGTCGTCATGCTCACCGGGGACAACGAAGCCACCGGCCGGCGGATCGCCGGGCAGCTGGGTATCGACACCGTCATCGCCGAAGTGCTCCCCGGAGACAAGGCTGCGAAGATCGCCGAGCTGCAGAAGCATGGGAGGGTCGCCATGGTCGGTGACGGCGTCAACGACGCCCCTGCCCTGGCCCAGGCTGACCTGGGCATCGCCATCGGCGCCGGTACGGACGTGGCCATCGAAACGGCGGACGTGGTCCTGATGCGCTCGGATCCGTTGGATGTGCCGATCGCGCTGCGGATCGGTAAAGGAACGTTGCGGAAAATGCGGCAGAACCTGGGCTGGGCCGTGGGCTACAACGCGATAGCGCTGCCCATCGCAGCAGGTGTCTTCGCCTTCGCCGGGATCACGCTCAGTCCCGAGATTGCGGCCCTGTCGATGTCCGGGTCCAGCTTCCTGGTCGCCGTTAACGCCCTGCTGCTCAAGCGGCTCCGGCTGCCCCGCCCGGAGACCCCCGAGGCCACCACGGCGCGGGCTTCCCGGCCGCTCGCCCCTGCCGGGACCCGGTAGGGCACGGGCGTGGATCTGGCCCTCATCGCCCGGGTGCTGTTCCTGCGGGCTGCCTGGCGGAGGCGGGACCGCTGGGACCCGGCCCGCATCGCCACCCATCAGGACCACGCCCTCCGCGAGCTTCGCCGCGCAGCCTATGCAGGATCGGAGTTCTACCGCCGCCACCACGTGGGCCTGCATGATGCTCCCTTGGATCAGCTGCCGCCCGTGACCAAAGCCGAACTGATGGAGCACTTCGACGAGGCCGTCACCGCCCCGGGCCTGAGCCTGGCTGAGCTCGAGGCACATCTGCGATCCTTGACCGAGGGTGGGGGAGACCCGGGATTGCCATGGAAGGGCCGGTGGTGGGCGGCAGCGACAGCCGGAACGACCGGCCGGCGCGGAACCTTCGTGTGGGACCGCACCGAATGGGCGACCGTTCTGGCCAGCTACGCCCGGGCGAACGACTGGGCCGGGATCTCGGCCGGGCTGACGCGGCCACTGAAGATGGCCTTGGTCAGTTCCCGCGTCCCCACCCATCAGTCAGCCGTCGTCGGCGCATCGCTGCGCTCCAGGCTCGTCCCGACTCTCCGTCTGGACGTCACGGACCCGATGCAGGAGACTGTCGCCGCGCTGAACAGGTTTCAGCCCAGGATCCTCGTCGGTTACGCCTCAGCGCTCAAACCCTTGGCAGCCGAGCAACGCGCCGGACGGCTGAACATCGCTCCGGAGGGGGTCATGTCCGCCTCCGAAGTGCTCAGCCCCCACACCGCGTCCGAACTGGAAGCGGCCTGGGGAAGTGCCCCTTTCGACGTCTACGCCGCCACAGAAACGGCCGGGATCGCCTCCCCCTGCATTTACCGGAACCGCCACGTTTATGAGGACCTCCTGATCATCGAACCCGTTGACCAGGCCGGCAACCCCGTACCCGCCGGGACAACCGGGGCAAAACTCCTCGTCACAGTCTTGTTCTCCCGGACCCTCCCGCTGATCCGCTACGAAATGTCCGACACCGTGAGGCTGGGCGGGCGGGGCTGCCCCTGCGGACGCTCCTTCACCGTGCTGGAGGACATCGAAGGCCGCATCGAAGACATCCTTCACCTGCCAGGCAGGCAAGGACCGGTCAGCATCCACCCCATCGTCTTCCACCACCTACTCGATGAAGCCGGAAGCGCGGGGTGGCAGGTCATCCAGGAGCCCCCCGGACTGCGGGTCCTCCTGGCGGGCCTCGCACCAGGAGCATCCATCGAGGGAGTTCGCGCCGCTGTCATCGGCGCGCTCAATGAGGCCGGCGTTGTGGAAACCCGGGTGGATGTGCAGTTGACCGATCACCTCGAACGGACAGCCCTGGGCAAGGCACCGTTCGTACGAGGGATCGCCCCACCGCACTAGCGTTCCTTGGACAGCTAGGACTGTTGTGGCCGGTTCAGCTGAGCCATGAGTGCACGGTTGACGGCGTGAGCGGCATCCAGGCCGGTGGATAGTGCTTCGAGCTGTTGTTGTGTCTGGTGGAGCCGCTGGATGGCTTCGCCGGTCTGCCGCAACAGGGCAGTGCTATGGTCCGTGAGTTCTTGGATGCGGACGCTTTGGGAGTGGGCGTCTGTGCCGTCGATTTGGTCATCGAGCAGTTCTGAAGTGCGTTTTCGGTGCCGGTCTATTTCGTGGCGGAGCAGCTGATTCTCTTGGCGAAGGAGATCGCGTTCGACTCGGAGCGATCCGGTGGTTGAATCTCTGGACCTCTGGACATGTTCACTGGAGAGTCTGGCCTGTGCGCTCCTGACTGCCTCCATGAGTGGCTCCTGCCGGACGAGCCATGGGCTGGCGCCGGCTCGGCGGGCAACCTCAGCCGCAGTGATGGGCGTCTGAGTGCGCTCCATCGCGTCGACGGTGGCCAAAACCGCCTGTCGTTAGGCTTTACTGTCCTGCTTTCATTGCCGCACCATGGCTGCCGTCTTCTGCGCGGGGTCGTTCACTGGGTGTCCTTAGGGCTGTCTGGTCTGAATCTGAGACTTCCGACCGGAATGAAGGGTTTCGTAACTGCGGTGGGGACATCGGCGCCGAGTCGTCGCAACACGGCGGAGGCCTCCTGCAGGGCGTCCCGTTCGGCAGTGGGAAGATCGGCCAGCCGTGACTCCTGGGCATGGATGAGGGAGGTGAAGGCTTCCATTTCATTCCTGGTATCGGTGATCAGTGAGGGGCGGAGGTTTTGGGCGATCTGCCAGGCGAGGTCTTCTTTCATCCGTTCGAGGTGTGCCTTGAGGTCCGGGAGGTGGGAGGGGTCTGATCTGAAGAAGGTGCAGCCGCCGCATTGGAAGCGTGCGGGGCACGCTTTGCCGCCTGCTTTGATGTTGGTCGGTTCGGTGCAGTTCCCGAATGGGACGGCGACGGCCACGGAGTAGAGCTCTTCGGTGACGGGTGCGTGTGCGCCGTGGGTGTCGAAGGAGAGCCTTTTGACGGATTCGATGGCTTTGCGTTTCCGGGCGTGGGTGACCGTGTAGTACTTGGCGGTGGTGTCAGCGGATCTGTGGTCCATGAGGCGGCGGAGGGTTTCCTGTGCGATTCCTGCGTCGGCCAGCCGTTGGCAGATGGGGTATTTGGAAACAACGACAGCGACATCTTGCGGGGACACCTACCAGAAGTGGAGCATGTGACGTTGGAGGGTGTCCGCTTCAGCGTGATGCACGAAACGGGTCCGGCGAAGGGCCGCGAGGCCCGTTGCGACCAGGCTGTTTCCCAATTCCGATGCACTGGTCTTGGAGCACAGCCACATCCCATGGGACACTGCAGCTTCGGGAGGACTCAGGCTGCTGAACCCGGGATTCCCCCACGGATCGCTCCGTGTCGTAGTGGAAAGGGCAGGCGCTCGCGTACCAGCCGACCCTTCGGTCCCATCCAAGGTGACAACCCGCCACTGAGGGCCCAGCGTGGCCAGCAGGCGTTTCCGGGCACTGGGGTTTCGACGGGCTTCCTGCACGCCGACAATATCAAACCTCGTGATCACCCAGGCCAGACAGGCATCCCCCTTGCCAGTCCCTCTTGGGTGGAGAGGACCAAACGGGTGCAGCCCTCCCGCGCCTGGGAGACGGTAGGCCCGCCAGCAGCGAGGTCAGCAGGTGTGCTCCGGGCTCCAACCGTGGAAGCCCTGGTGCATGCCGGGGTTGTGCTCCCCGTCGAAGCCCATCGTCTGGGTGCAGGTCCGCACGTGCTGACCGAAGTTGTTATCGGCTGCTGCGGGTGCGGCGAGGCCTCCGGCCAGGATCGCGACACCGGCGGTGAGTACAGCGGCATGGATCATCAGCTTGTGGATCATGATGACTTCCCTTCATTGTTTGGTGTCGCCTGGTCCGTTCCGGCGCGCCCGAGGGCGTCGCCGGCATAGCAAGGCAATCTGGCGCACGGCCAGAATCATTCTGGCGCGCGGCCAGCCTGCCCTGTAGGGCCATTGGTCCTGATCCCGATTCCCGCCGAAGGCTGCGAGTCTGGCGGAGGCTGCGGCGGCAGTCCACCAGGGGCCGATTTGGGTCCAATGACACTGTCTCCCCTTTTCGCTTCGGACCGGCGCGCTCCGGTCCGCGGCGGCGGTGGGTCCATAACGTTAGCGGGTTGTTCTCCGGCGTATGTATAGCAAGCGGGTCGATGCCGAGGAACTGGGCGGTTGCGGGGCAGTCCGTAGTAGCGTGCTCTGAGTTAGTGGAGGCCGGTGTCGGCGTCCACTGCCTGGTTGTTCCAACGGGGTTCATCGAAGCGTTCGGCGGACGTGTCATCTCCGAGGATGGTTCGGGTCTGTTGTTGAGTGGCCCGGCCGTCCACGATGGACGAGTTCGCCGACCTTCGCTAGTGCAGATCCGTTGGTTTCCGTGCGGGAGTGTTGTCGGGCAGCAACAGCATTGGATAAGGCGATGGGCGAAGCCGTACTGGAGGCGGTCGCGGCCGGGCACACCTGGTCCGAGGTCGGCCGTGCGTTGGCACTGCCTCCGGCTGAATCTGCCGTGGAAGTTCTTGAAGCGTATGTGTCTGCCCGCAAGTCGTCGACGCGCAGGTTTTGGAGCCTCCTCGATGATGTGGAATTTGGTGCGAAGCATCCATCGGCTGAAATACTGGAGAAAGCATGGAGTACGAACTGCGGATCATCTCCGAATGCCCCAACAGCGCCCCGGCCCTGGACCTGTACCGCCAGGTCTTGGCAGCGGAAAACGATGCTGGAGACCTCCGCGTTGTTCAAGTGGACAGTGAGGAACAGGCTCAGGCGCTGCATTTCCACGGCTCACCGTCTTTCATCGTCGATGGCCATGACCTGTTCCCCTCAACAGCATCACCGGCTTTGACATGCAGGGTTTACCTAGGCGCTGACGGCCTGGTCGGACTGCCGTCGCGGGAGGACCTCCAGGGTGCAGTGCGCTCAAGAGTTAGCGACCGGAAGTAAAAGGACGGCAGTGACGCGGTGAGGGGAGCCGCACCAAACATTGTCATTCCGGCTGGGCATGCTCGACGCCATCCTGCTCGCTAGGATGTGCACGTTGGGCAGTATCCGTGCCGTACCGGACACACCCGGTGCGGCGATGACGAGGAGGACATGCGCATGGCAGGCAAATTTGAAGTGTATAAGGACGGTTCCGGCGGCTTCCGATTCCGCCTCAAGGCCGGCAACGGCGAGGTCATTGCCACAGGAGAGTCCTACAGCAGCAAAGCAGCTGCGATAAAAGGCATCGAATCCGTGAAAAACAACGCAGGATCAGACATCACGGACCTGACCGAGTCGTAGATCCGATCCGTGGTTAGACCCCCGTCAGTCGTCGGTAATACTGAAGAGCTGCCGTGCTGGCGGGGGTCTCGTCGTAGGTGGAAGGTTCGAAACGGAGCCGGGTTGGTTCTGGTGCCGTTGCCATCACGTCCTTCAATCAAGAATGACGCCCCGAAGGAAGAGCACGAGCGGTCACTGAAGGACCTCACCTCGGCACCGAGGAAACCGGTGAATAGTAACGAAAGATATGGAGTTATAACAAAAATGGAAGAGGGCCCGACACTGGGACTGTCCCATAGAACCTAGGACCTGGAACAGCGGTCATTCCATACTTCTCCCGTAACAGGCCCGTCCTAATGGTTCCTCATGAGGGCGCTGGCCTTCGTATATCGCGCTCCTCGGGCGGGGCCGTAGCGGTGTCTGTGTTCCGGGCACGGTTATGTCCTTTGGAAGCGGCAGGCTGGACAGGGCCCTTTGTGCCGGTTGCCTTGACGACCAGCACGGCGAGGGCGGTGGTGACAGGGATAGCAAGTACAAGTCCGACTGAGCCGACCAGGGTCCGAACCACCTCCTCGGACATTTCGGCACTGGTCAGCGCCTCCCCGAGGGGCCGGTCGTAGAGCATCACAAGGATCATGATGGGTAAGGCGGCCCCCGCGTAGGCGAACGCGATCGTGTAGACCGTGGAGGCGATGTGATCGCGGCCGATACGCATGGCAGAGGTGAAGAGGTTGCGGGCGGACGTTTCCGGAGCGAGTTCGTATAGTTCCCACACGGAAGAGGATTGCGCAATGGTGACATCGTTCAGTACCCCGAGTCCGGAGATGATGAGCCCGCACAGGATGATGCCGGAGATGGAGATGTTGCCCGAAATGTTGGACAGGACCGAGGCTTCGGAGCTCCCTGCGCCCCAAAGATTCGCGGCATCCGTTGACCAGGCTGCCAGCACCGCCGTGATGCCCAGCCCGAACATGGTGCCCAGCAGAGCGGTGGACGTGCGGGCCGAAAACCCGTGTGCGAAGTACAGCATGCCGATCATGATCACTGTGGATCCCACGAGTGCCAGTAGCAGCGGGGGTTTGCCTTCCACCAAACCCGGAAGCATGAATCCGGCCAGCACGGCAAAGGCGCCTACGAGTCCGATGAGTGCCCGCAGTCCACGCCAGCGGGCGACGGCGATCACCACCACGGAGTACAGGATGGCCAGCAGTAAGATCGGCACTGTACGGACGAAGTCCACGAAGATGTATTGGGGTGTTGCTTGGTTGGCTGCCGCGCCCGGGGATGAAGTCAGATCCAGATAACTGATGTTGTCTCCGGCTTTTATCCCATGGGACTTCGCGACGTCCGGGTTGATGATCACCTTGACCTGGCTGCCGCCTTTGTCCGGTTCGGTGAACGCATACGTGCAGTCGGAGCCACTCTGACCCTGGGCGTCCTGGCTTGCTCCCTGCGTACAGCTTGCCTGAATTACGCGTTGGATCTTTCCGCTCTCAAAGGTCGCGCCGGGCGCACCGGAGGTTGGGTTGGTAAGGGTGATACCGTCCCTGCTGCCCGAGGGCCACATCAGGATCATGGCGGCCAACGTCAGCAGAGTCAGAGGCACCAGGACCGCCAACAGCAACCGGTTTGCTCGCCGCCGCAGGGCCGTCGCCTGAGGCGACGGCGCCGGCTCGGCAGGGGAGTGGCTTTGTCCGTGGCCCATCAGCAGTTCAACCTCACCCGTTGAACTCTACGGTGCGCGGCTCCCTGGCATTGACCCAACGACTGTTCCAGGCACGCAAACGGGCGACAATGTCCGACCCTGCCTGTTTCTTTTTGGTGATGCCTGCGGGAACGCCTGTTCAGGGCACAGTCTGCCGGCGCCGCTCCAGTTGTTTTCGCCGTCCGTACCGGGTCATGCCATGGGGCTTGTAAATTGCCAGGATCGTCGTCAGTAGCAAGACGACCAGGCCACCGCCGGTGTGCAGCAAGGCAGAGGGAAGGTCCATTCCGGACATTGCGGGATCTCTCACCATCCCCGCCACCGTCTGGATCGTCTGCGTGTACACCACCAGGACGACCGTGGCCACGAGGGTCAGCACGAGCTTAAAGAGCACCCAGTAGTGCCGGAACAGCCCCCAGACCGTGCCCAAAGCGAGAAGAACGCCGGTCAGCAGGGACGAGAAGGCCAAGGGGACAAGCAGGGACCAGGCCGCCGCCTGCAGGGCCAGCCACAGGAGGCGTCCGAGCTGGGGGTCAGTGCTCGTCAGGGCGGCAATATCGAGCACGACGAAAACAGCTACGGCTCCGGCCCAACCGAGTGAAGACATGAGATGCAGGGTCAGCAGGAATTTCCGCAGCGCAGATGTCAGGACCATCCTGGGTTCACACCTGCCCGCTGGCGGAGCTTTGCAACGCAGCGGGAGATGAGGCGGGCGCGTCCAGCCCGAATCCGTGCCGTGCCGGCCCGTGCTGACCGCCGCTGAGCAGCATCACGGCAACAACGACCAGGAGCAGGATGCCGGCGGCGATCGCGGAGACCTTCACCCAGCGGGGCGGACCTGTCAGAGTGTCCTGGGCGGGATCGCTGTGCTCCGGCTGGTTTGGCTCGCGGGTCATGTCCCATCTCCTTTGGTCATTCTCTGCGGGCGTGTTTACAAGACAGTATGTCTTCTCGCGATCACCCTGTCCAACGTAGGACGGAGCGTATACTTCAGGAATGCCGAAGCTCTGGAACGAGACCATCGAATCGCACCGCAGCGCCGTCCGTTCGGCGATCCTGGACACCACGGCGGCCTTGGTGGCCAGTCAGGGGCTGTCATCGGTGACGATGTCACAGATCGCCCAGACCGCGGGGATCGGCCGGGCCACCC
Organism: Arthrobacter sp. 4R501; assembly: GCF_002929755.1. NCBI lineage: Bacteria > Bacillati > Actinomycetota > Actinomycetes > Micrococcales > Micrococcaceae > Arthrobacter > Arthrobacter sp. 4R501. Next base: position 153,032 of record NZ_PJIW01000009.1, read on the forward strand.
TGTATAAGTACTTTCCGGACGTGGACGAGATCCTGACGGCTTGGCACGAACGCCAGGTCCAAGCCCATTTGGAACATCTGGCTCGGGTCCGTGACCGCGCGGCGGGCCCGAATCAAAAGCTTGAAGCCGTCCTCAAGGCTTACGCGCTGATCGCCCACTCTCACGACGGTCGTGCTGAGGCCGCACGACTGCACCAGGGATCACACGTCGGTCGCGCGCACCAGCATCTCCATGAATTCCTGGCGGAGATTTTGAGTGATGGTGCCGGCGCCGGGGTGTTCCGCTCCGATGTTGCCCCGGATGAGCTCGCCGGATATTGCCTTCATGCCTTGGAAGCGGCCAGTGGATTGGTGTCCCGTGAGGCTGTCTTTCGTCTCGTCAAAGTCACGATGGCCGGGCTGCAGCCTCCCGCGGCGCCTACGCCTGAAACCGGCACGCCTTCAACGCACCAGGATTAACGCCGGCGCGGGCACGCGGGCGAGTAGCGGCCGGGTCGTCCTGGTAGGAGGGAAGCGTTCAGGTGGGATTCAATGGCAACGCCTTTGACGTCCAGTCTCCGTCCCTGCATAGGTTTCTACGTCTCTCCAGGCAGATGTGAGGTCTCCGGTGGATTCAAGAATCAGTGTCGGAGAAGGGGAATTCGAAGGCCTCCGGTTCCCGCCGGCATTTCGGCGCGTTCGTATCGGCCGTTTAGTCGAGTGACGCGAGGAGTTCGTTGCACGCATTTTCGCAACGGCGGCAAGCTTCTGCGCAGATCCGGCAGTGGCTGTGCATTTCGGCGTGCCGTTCGCATTCGTCAGCACAGGTTTTGCACAGGGTGGCGCAGGCCTGCAAGACGGAGCGGGTGACGTTGGCGTCGTAGCCGGTGTGACGGGAGAGGACATTTCCTGTGGCTGTGCAGATGTCGGCACAGTCAAGGTCCGTGCGGATGCACTTGGTCAGCTCGGTGACCATGTCTTCGCTCAGGCACGCATCTGCGCAGGCCGTGCAGGCCTGTGCGCAGTCAAAAGACGCGGCGATACCTTCGGCGAGCTTGTGCTGGTCGATGCTGCCAAGATCCTTCGGGTAGGCATCAAGCATTTTGTGGGCGCTGGCGTGTGTCATCGTTTTCTCTCTTCCATGGTGTTGAGCGGCTGGAAATAGATACGGTGGGCCGGCTTGCGTGTTCTGCTAACCGGCTCCGCTGTGGTGCTTGTGTCGTACCCCCTTTTGGTTGATGATTCTGGCCCTGCCCAGGCGAGGACGGCTTCTCACCGAGCACTGTCAGGCACAGCGTAACTTTCCCCGGACAGGCCAGCTACCCCCGACGTCTGGTTACTGGGATCGAAACGCCTTACTCAAGATTTGGTAACGAATTTGTAACTTCCGCGTGTCGTTGGTTAGAGTCGAGGGATTACATGCCCGTAGCGGGTATGGGTGTGACCGCTTCGCCAAACCCCGCCGGCGGTCCACGTACTTCATTCTCAAGGCGGGGGCGGAGAACCCACAAACGGTGCCATGTGCACCTTGGGGTGAAGCCGACCTGCAAAAGTTCCTGAGGGTGCCAGGCAGGGCGGCCGGACAGTCCACTCGTCCGAATCCGACAGCTAACTTCGCCGGCGTCGAGAGGACTTCCATCTTGTCTGCCCACCCCAAACATGCCCGTCGGCGTGCCCTTCCGGCGTTTACTTCATCCCGTTTCCGTAGCGTTTTCCATGAACCGGCCGTGAGGATCCGCGGCCAGCAGCTGGGGGTGGCTGCCGCGGTTACCACAATGTTTGCCCTGACCGCCCTGTCTGCGGCGAATGCAGATCCCGGCATCCAGAAGGCTGCCACCGACAGCCCCGCCTCCGCAACGGCGGTTTCCGTCCCGGCAGTGATAGCTGATGCAGGTGCTGCTCTGGTCTTTGAGAGCCCCGGCGTGAGCTCTCAGCCGGCCCCGGCCCCGGCACCGGAGCCGGCGGTTCAGGCAGCGGGAGCGGTCCAGAGCCCTGCTGCTCCTGCTGCCCCTGCAGTGGAATCGAAGGGCCTGCGGGCGCCGCTGGCTTCGATGAACGTCAGTTCCACGTTCGGCTACAGGGTAAGCCCGATCACCGGGGCTGCCGCTGAAATGCACACCGGGATTGATCTGACGGGAGCTTGCTCGACAGCTGTTTTCGCCGCGGGCGCCGGTACGGTCACCGAGGCGGGTTGGAGCCAGTATGGCGGCGGGAACCGAATCGTCGTCGATCACGGCAACGGCCTGAAGACGACCTACAACCACTTGGCCAGCATCGGCGTTTCCGTCGGGCAGGTCCTGGCGCAGGGACAGCAGATCGCCGGGGTCGGCACGACCGGAAATTCGACCGGATGCCACCTTCACTTCGAAGTCATGGTCAACGGCCAGACGGTCGATCCGTCCGCGTTCATCTGAGCAGATCACCTTCGGGGCCCGACTCTGGTTGCCCTGTGCCTTCCGCGCAGGCTTGGATCTCGTTGTCCCCGAATGAGGCTTGCCGGTGGACTTCCAGGGCCCGGTCCCGGGCCTGGCGGGAGGAGCGAGCGGCTTCTACCCGTCCGGCAGCGCCAAAGAGGCTGGCAGCCCAGTCGAATTCCGCTGCGGCGTCGCGGTACAGCCCTTCATCAAAGAGGCGCCTGCCGATCTGGTGCCGGACGTTCGCCTCCCTGGTTCTTGTCCGCGACAAGCGGAGGGCCTGTTCCTGGAGCTTGGCAGCGTCGTGCCAGCGGTACATGCGTTGATAGGCGTTCGCGAGGACGAGCAGCGCCTGGAAGCGGTCCTTGGAGGCGGCCAGCAGCGCCTGGCCCTCGATGACCGCTTCTTCATGGCGTCCCAGAAGGGAAAGGACCCACACGCGTTCCAGCTCGGTGCAGCCGCCGAGGCGGGCCTCCATCGCGTTCGGGTCCAGCACCACGTCGCGTAGCGTCGCAGCGTCCGTACGCCAGATACTTTCGTCAGCCTCCATGGATTAGGGTCCGGCTTCTGGGTTGTCGATGCAAAAGGAATCTGCCCATGCCGTCAGCTCAGGCGGCGTCCGAGGGCCTGAAAGTGGCTCCGCCGTCGGTGGAGACGACCAGGCCGTCGACCGTGGCTGCCCAGATCCAAGGTTTCCCATCCGAGCCTTCCACGGCCGCTATCGCATGGACCTGCCCCTCGATCCGGCCTGTCCGGGACCATGTTTGCCCGCCGTCGGCCGAAGAGTGGACGGAACCGTTGGGTTCCACGCCGATGGCTTCGGAGGCGCTGGCGAAAGTCACGAACTGGATCACCGGAGCGGCCGGGTTCAGGGCCCAGGTGTCGCCGCCGTCGGTTGAGCGCTGCACACCCTCGCGGGTGGTGGCGAGGACAGTGTCACTGTCGGGATGCGCGGCCAGGGCAGCCGGAACGAATCTGGCGGCGACAACGGACCAGGTCTTCCCGTCCGGGGTTCGGCGCAGTGTCCCGTCGAACGCGACGATGCCGGACTTGGCCGACGTGAGGGCGTGGAAATCGGATTCGCCCTGGCGCGAGAGCTGTTCCCAGGTCTTGCCGCCGTCGGTTGACCTGATCAGGCCCATGGGGTTGGGCAGGTCCGAGGCTGCCCCGGGGTGGCCCGAGGCGTAAAACAGGTCCTGGTCCGCCCCGGCCGTGAAGCCCATCAGGTCATTGGTGTCACCGATTTTGGCCGCGGGCTCCCTGGTGACATCGAACAGGCCCTCGTGGGTAGCCATCAGCACCTGGTCTGTCTCGCGGTTCACGCTCAGGCCGTGAACGTGGCTGCTGGGAAGGGCATTGGAATTGCTTGGGCTGCTCGGCATCGGTCTGGCAGGCGCGGATTCGGGGACGCAGGCCGTGAGGGTGAGGACAAGCCCTGCCGTGGCCGCTGTGAACACTGCGGCCCGGATATGGGAGGAGGAAGGGAAGGACATTGGAGACTCCAGTATTGAAGGATGAAAAAGAGGTGCAGGCAGGTGCCGACCCAGTTCAGGGCCGGCGCCTGGTAACTGGCTAGAGAGTGGCCAGCAGGTCCTTCATTTCCTGGATTTCGGCTTCCTGTGAGGTCACAATGTCCTTGCTGAGCTGGATCGCGTCAGTGTTTTTGCCGTCGGTTGTTTCGGTCTTGGCCATCGCGACCGCGCCCTCGTGGTGGGCGATCATCTGGGTCAGGAACAGTCGGGCTGCCTCGGTGCCCTGTGCGGCCTCGAGCTTGCTCATATCATCTTCGCCCATCATGCCGGACATGCTGTGGCCGGGGGCCATGCCAGTGGGCGCCTCGGTCGGTTGGCCCCAGCTTTGGAGCCATCCGGTCATCTTCTCGATCTCGGGTCCCTGGGCTGCTTTGATCTTGGTGGCCAGGTCAGTCACTTCAGCCGGGATGCCTTCCTTCTTGAGCATGATGTCACTCATTTCCACGGCTTGGGCGTGGTGCGGGATCATCATCTGCGCGAACATCGTGTCAGCGTCGTTGAACTCCGCGGAAGCTGCGGGAGCCGAGCTGGATGACATCCCGGAACTGCCGTGGTTCATGCCGGGCATGCTGCCCCCGTCAGAACTGCCGGGGCTCGCATCGGGGGAGGAGCATCCGGTCAGGGCGATGGCTGCGGCGATGACGGCAGCGGAAATGGTCAGGGTTTTTTTCATGAAAATCAGTCCTCAAAATTGAATCGGCGTCTTGCGCGGTTGCTGAGGGCGTGGGCGGACGGTGGCGGAAATGGCCGGCCCGGCGGCACGCCTGAGTGGCTGGTCGATGCGCCGGGCAGTACACAGCGCAAGGGGAAGCTTTACGTCCGGCTGATGCAGAGTTCGCAGGGTGAGGGGCTGCCCGGCAGGTATGAATAGCCGGTGCTGGCCGCGGCCGCATCGACGAGGTCACAGGCCGGGAAAGGGGCCGTGCCCGGCGGCGGTGCGGACAGAGGAGTGTTTCCGGGAGACAGGACGCAGACTGCGTCCATCGATGACATGGCGGGGCACGTGTGAGGATCGGCACACTGGGAGGCTCCGGCCACAACAGCTGTTTCCTCCGAAGAGAAATTGGCTGGCCCATGTCCGGGGTGGTGGGCGGGGGAGCTGTGCATCTGCGCAGCCATTGCCGTCCCTGTCTCTGCTGCGTCAGCGGGCATGCTGTGGGCCCCGGTCATGATGTGCATGCCAAAGATCCCGGCCAGGATGGCCAGTGTCGCCGTGAGGAGCCCTGCCCGGAGGAGGAGGGTGGTGAGTAGGCCGGGTCGGGGTGCAGACACGACATTTCCTCCTTCCGTGCGGGACTTCTTGATTCAAGGGTACCGGTCGGGGTTTACCCTGCCGCTTTGATCAACGTGCCTGGGACGGATTGAGTTTCATCCGCCGCAGCAGTTGGGCGTTCAAGGCGACCACGATGGTGGACACGGACATCAGGACGGCGGCTGCTGCGGGGGAGAGCGCCACTCCGGCGAACGCCAGGACACCGGCGGCCAGCGGGATGGCGAGGATGTTGTAACCGGTGGCCCAGATGAGGTTCTGCCACATTTTGCCGTAGCTGGCCCGGGACAGATCCACCATCGAGAGCACAGCCCGTGGATCGTTCCCGGCCAGGACAACTCCGGCGGATTCCATGGCAACGTCAGTGCCTGCTCCGATGGCGATGCCCACTTCTGCCCTGGCCAGGGGCCGGGGAGTCGTTGACGCCGTCGCCGACCATGGCCACCTTCATGCCGCGGGCTTGGAGTTCGGCTACTTTCTTGTCCTTGTCCGCCGGGAGCACTTCGGCGAAAACTTCGTCGATGTGCAGGCGGCATACCCCAGGGGGTATATCAAGCAAGAGAAAGGCAGGTTACTTACTAGCCCCCGTTATGCAAATGTGACAATCCTTGGCGTATCAAGTACGGTCGACAGCGTGCCGGTTTCTCCGAATGCGGCACTCCCGAGCAGATTGCCTAACTCTGCCGCCGCCCGGGATCCGTTCGCAAAATTCGTCTGGCAGAGACGGGGAACCCAACGACGGCCCGCTTCCGGCAGGCCTTGGGGTGAAGCCGTGCCTGGTGCATCCGTGCACTACCACGGCCGGGTGTCTCCCATCCGAATCCGACAGCTAACCTCGCAGGCAGTGGGAGAGGTCCTTTCATGTCCATTCGCAAAGCTCACGGCCGCCGCCGCGCGGTCCCCGTCCAGACCAGCGCCCTTGCAGTGCTGTCCAAATCCGTTGCTGATAACGCCGGCGGTGTGGGTCGCCAGGCGGCCGTCATCGCAGCAGCCTCGGGCCTCGTTTTGACCAGTGGCGTTGCCGCCCAGGCAGCAGACACCCCGGCCCAGCGTGATGCGGAGCCGACCTCGACCATGGAGCTCGTGGGTCAGGTACAGGCTCCGCTCAGCGCAGACGCCACAGTCCAGATCTCCTACGAGCGTCCTGCCGTTGTTACGACACCGGCGCCTGTAGTGGAAGCACCCAAGCCTGTTGCCGTTGAGACCCCTAAGGCAACTGTGGCTGCAGCGCCGGCCAAGGCCCAGATCACCGTCGCCCCGGCAGCTGCCCCCGCAGCCGCTCCGGCAGCAGGTGGAGTCAATGCCACGATGGTCTCCTCCGCCTACGCCCAGATCGGCATGATCCAGGACTGCACACGACTGGTGGAAAACGCCCTCAATGCTGCCGGCATCCCCGTTGGGGACCTCGGTCCGATGCAATTCATGAACTACGGCACTGTCGTTACCGATCCCCAGCCCGGTGACATGGTGATGCAGCCTGGACACGTCGGTATCTACGTTGGCAACGGCCAGGTGCTTAGCTCCGGCCTGAACGGCAAAAACGAAACAGCAGTCCACCCTCTGACGTGGATGACAGCGAAGGGTGCTGTCACCTTCGTCCGTGCAGGCTAAGTCAGACCACTGAAGGCCGGTGATTCCATGCCTTGGGGGCATTGAATCACCGGCCTTTAGCGTGCCCCCGCCGAACCTTGCACCACGCCTCTACAAATTTGAAGAGGTGTGGGATGAAGGCTCTGCCCCTAGTTGTCAGGGGTCCGGGGAGTGGGACGTAAAGAAGGTCCGCCGATACTTTGGGGGAAACCGACGGACCTTCCACATGGCACGTTACTTGTGTGGGATTTTGACTTCGAGTGGATGAATGCGAAGTCGAAAGGACCTCACTCCGGGTCGATCCATTGGTCGCATCCAGGAAGGGTTCGTAGCGAAGCTGCCTTCGCCTCACTGGCAGGGGTGAATCCCTTGCCAGCCTCAAGCGGTAACACTGTTCGGCACAGGCTCAACCGGGGTGGTGATAGGCGCCTCAACCGAGCCTTGCACACCATCACCATGACCCGGATGACTCATGACCCCGGAACAAGGGACTACGTCGCCAAACGCAACCAAGAAGGCCGTAGCTACCGCGAAATCCGCAGATCCCTCAAGCGCTACATCGCCCGAATCCTCTACCGCCAACTCAACTCCCTTTACGCCACCGGCGGAACCGGCCCCATCCCACATTGCCGGGACAGACCCCTACCCGGAATAGGAGCGCACGATGTGCGGTTGAGCATGCCGGGCTTCGGGTTAGTGGCTGTGCGACGTGTGGGTGTCGGGTGCGGGCGCTGCGGGGGCGTCCGTCGGCTTGGCGAGGGTGGGGTCTTCCGCGGGTGCCTGCGACGGTGCCGGCGTGGAGTCGTGGCTGTGACTCTCGGAGTCGACGGTGGTTGCGAGGGCGGACATGCCGAACCACGTCAGCGCGGCGACCAACACGACACCTGCGGCAAACGGGCTGACCAGGTGGCGCAGGCCGCCCTTGGCGTCCTTGGCGATGAACGCGACATACGACATCAGCAGGCCGATCGGAGTCATCCAGGCGCTGCGCTCGGGGAACTGTTCGAAGTGCTGGATGCCGCCGCCGACCAGGCCGACGCCGAAGGAGAGCAGGAGCGAGAACGCTACGAGCGAGATGGCCCGGCTCAGCCGCGGGCGCTCATCGACGAGCACGAACTCGTTGACGATGGTGCCGAGGAGGAACACGAACGCACCGACGACGCAGATGATCGTGTACAGGCCCGGGTTGACCGGATAGTGCACGACGGCGCCGGCGATAAGGGCCGCGCCCATGAAGTAGAGCATCGCGCCGATATAGCGCGAGTAGAGCGAGGGAGTCCGTTTCGCGAGCTCTGCCTCATAGGAGGCAACGTCTTCGCGGCTGAGGTCGTTCTGAACGGTCATGTCTGGTGAGTCTTTCGTTTTCGGGCAGCAGGCAGCCGTGGCGCCGATACCGGAGGTTGGTGCGGCGTGGCGCTGCGCGTGCTGCTCAGCAGGGCAGAATTGAGCGTCATGTCTCATTTCCTTGGAAGTGGGGCTCGGCCGGACACTCTAAGACCTGCCAGAAGCAGGCCAATAATGGGTTCCCCGTCTCTGCCGGACGAAAAGCGAACGGATCCCGGGCAGCGGCAGAGTTAGGCAATCTGTTCGGGAGTGCCGCCTCAAGGAGAAACCGGCACGACTTAGACCGTACTTCAGACCAGCAATGTTTGTCACATTCCGGTAACGACGTGTCCGCCGTGGCACGGGATGCGCGCACTTGCTCTTTATGCCCGGCCGGGGTCTAGGATGCGTTTTCTTGGGTTGTCAGTGACATGGAAGTCCGGGCTGGTGTGGCCGTACCCGCTTGCACGGCCGTTCACCCCCAGCACACCCTCGATTCTTCCTCAAAAAGATAGAGCCGGGCTTCCCCTTGTTTCTTCCGCTGCCGGGTGCAGCTGCTGCTCAAACGGAGCTTCTTCGGCACCGGCAGTGGTATCCAGTGGCAGCACAGTCGAGTTTGCTGTTGAAGGGCTGACGTGCGGGCATTGCGTCCAGACCGTTAAAAGGGCTGTATCGGCCGTTGAGGGTGTCGAGTCCGCCTTTGTGGATCTCGTGTCCGGCGGTCGTTCCCGGGTTTTAGCGAGGCCTGGTAGATAGCCGGATAACGTACTCTCATCCCATAAGAGGCGGTGGAAGGACAAGCGATGAAAAGATGGCAAATGCCCAACGGGCTTTTAGGAAACACCGCAGTCCCTCAGCCCGGTCTCCTGGTCTATCTTCCGTTCGGTCCGTCGAACATCCTTTTTGCGCCGCGATCTGGTTCGCTCAGTGGTCTGCCGCCCCGGTATTCGTAGGTGGAATCACCAGGCCGAAGGGCTACGTGGTGAACCTTTTCGGGGCTGGGCGGTGCGGGCCACACCAGAAGCAGGTGCTCCTCCGTCGACTCCGGGGAAATAGTGTTGAATTCGGACAGTCGTCCGCGTGCCATACAGCGGACCCTGTACCAGCCGGGGCCGGCGGTACTGAGTTCTGGCAGGGATGGGGTGTCGTTGAACCCGCCCACGGCCAGCTGCCCTTTAGGGGCGTGAATCGAGACATCGACGGCCTCCTCCCAACCATCGAGGGCGAACTCGGGTTCGGAGTCCAGCAATGACACGCCGACGGTGGCGAAACCGGTGTCGGTGCCGGTGAGGACGATCGCCCCGGCATCCAGCGGGCACACGAGACCGTTGCAGTCTTTCAGCTGCTGCGGGGAGGGAATCGCAGGAATGTTGTCATCGATCAGCGAGTAAAGGCTATAGCTGATGTCTATTCTGTCTGTGGTCACCGTCATCCGGGCCGCGCCTACGTTAATTGATGATGGAGACAAAGAACGGGCCGCCGGCCGGGATCGGCTGGTGCTAGTAGGTGATCGCCGAGAAGTGCTTTTGAAGGCATGAAGGGCTCGTTCACCAGCCTCAGCGCTGATAATGTCCGCTGGGGGCGGGGAATCTTGGGTTATCAGTTGTGGTCCTGCGTGGGCCGTGGCGGTGGGCGGTCCCTGGCCCTGCCACATTTTGATGAAACCGGGCAGGCTTTTGCCTCGCTCTGATTCGGAGGACAGGACGGACACCGGTGAAGGCGGTTCCTTCCAGAACTGGACCAGGTGCCGCTCGACGGGCGATTCCACGACCATGTCAAAGGCTGTGTCCCGGCCGGTGGCGTGAAGCCGGGCACGGTAGCTGCCCCTTGCATTGCCCGTGATGATGCCGATGTCTTTCATCTCCCAGCCTGTGGGCTCACTGAAGAAGGTCCGTCCCCCGGGGAGCATCAGGGACACCTCGTGGATGTCTTCCCATCCTGACGCGATGACCTCCGGCCTCGCATCGAGGACCTCCACCGTCAAGTCGACCGGCCCTGACTATGTCAACCCTGGTTGGCCCCGGCAGGACGGGTATTCTTGGCCCCGGTCGGCAGGTTCGCATACAGGACTTTCGATGACGGAAACGAGTGTCAGTCGTGGTTCCAGACTTTGATGGAGGACAGAAGCAGGAGCAGGACGAGCAGGGGAATGAGGACCAGGCTGGGAACAACGCCCAGCAGGAGTCCGCCGATCACGGTGCCCGTGATGGAGCCCAGCGTCATGGCGACGAGAAAGGGCTTGTTTTGTCCCAGCACGGAGAAGCCCTTGTCTCTGCTGAAGCGGGCGAATGCCACAAGCATGGTGGGAAGTGAGACGGCCAGGGAGAGGCTTCCGGCGATCTTGATGTCGGTGCCGTAGAGCAGGACGATCGTGGGGATGAGCAGCTCCCCGCCGGCGACTCCCATCAGGGCGGCCACGACGCCGATGATGACGCCGGCCGCGATTCCGAGCACGGTCCGTGGGCCAGCGGGAACGTTGAGGGGCTCAACCGCAAAGAAGTGGGTGACGAACAGCAGCACCGCGATGAGAACGAGCAGCACGGCGATGACGCGGTAAAGCGTTTTTGACTTGAGCCGGGTAGCCCAGTGCGCCCCGATCCAGGCGCCGATGAGGCTCCCTGCCAGGAGGTTCAGGACGATGAGCCAGTAGGGCGAGAGCTCTCCGAGGGGAACTCCGACGAGGCGGGCCGGCAGGGCCGTGATGACCACAATAAGGCTCATGGCCTTGTTCATGATGATGGCTTGCAGTGCGGCGAAGCCGAAGACCCCGATGAGCAGGGGCAGCCGGAACTCGGCACCGCCCAGACCGATCATGCCGCCCAGGACACCGATGATGGCGCCGGCAAGGAAGACCAGAGCCAGGGATTGCTGGCGTGCCGGTTGTGTCGACAACAGCGGCAGAACGGGGCTTTTCATACCTGAAAATTATCAGCATCACGCCTAGGGGCATGACGGGCCGATGATAGATGACTGCTACTCCGGCAACTGCCGTTTAACGGGCAAGCCGGCGACTGACCGCACACGCCCGCCCTCCGGCGCGCCCCTTCGGTTTCTGCGCACTCTGGTGATCGCCGCAGCGGTCCTTGGCCTGGCAGCAGCCGCCCACACCGCGCCGGGGGCGGCCCTGCCACCGGCGCCGGTGATGGCCCCAAAACCTCACGGTGGGAAATCTTCTGCCCATGACTGGCCGAACTACTGAAGGTCGATTGAGATGCGGCGGAGGTGATTCTCAGAGGTAGCTGCAGATTCGCTCGGGATCGCAGCCTGCGGGGGTCCCGGCTGCGACGGTGGCGTGGAGTCCGGCGACGGCGGAACGGAGCGCCATCAGCTCGGCGATCTGGTTATCAAGGTAGGCCAGTTGCCCGGCGAGCATGTCGTGGACGTGGGCGCACGGAGCCTCTCCGGTTTCGCGGATGGCCAGAATCTCCCGTATCTGCGCCAAGGCCAGCCCTGCTGTGCGCCCGCGGCGGATGAATTCAAGCCTTGTCACGGATGCATGGTCGTAGTCCCGGTATCTGTTGCTGGAGCGCTTTGCCGCAGGCAGCAGCCCGCTTTCTTCATAGAAACGCAGAGTCTTCGTCGTCATGCCGGACGCTGCCGCTGCCTCACCTATACGCATCATGAACCTTTGTCCGTGGACCCGCGAACCTGCCTGCCTTGACATTCCAGTGTAGGGGAAGGTTGAGAATGAGAGTCAGGCATCTGCCCTCGGCTGAGGGTGGGGACGAAAAGTAGCCGGGGACAGTCCCGGGCATCGCGCGGGCTGCCGGCGTCAGGACAACTGGAGGTTTCATGACCGGGGCAACGGTTTTTGATTATGATCTGGCCATCATCGGCTCCGGAAGTGGGGCGTTCGCCGCGGCGATACGGGGAACGAACCTGGGCAAGCGGGTGTTGATGGTCGAACGCGGCACCGTGGGCGGGACGTGTGTGAACACGGGCTGCATTCCGTCCAAGACTCTGCTGGCCGCAGCGGAGGCCCGACACGTGGCCTCTGACGCGTCCGGGCGTTTCGCAGGCATCAGCACCTCCGCCGCACCGGTGGAGATGGCCGAACTAATCGAGGCCAAGCAGTCCCTGGTCGAGAACATGCGGGCGGAAAAGTACGTGGGTCTTGCCGCCGACTACGGCTGGGAAGTCCGGCACGGCACGGCCGTGTTCGCCGGCACCCCGTCCGAACCTGTCCTGGAGATCACCGGACACGATGGTGCCGGCACGCGGGTGAGTGCCGAACACTATCTGGTAGCCACCGGCTCAGCCCCCTGGATCCCGCCGGTCCAGGGGTTGGCGGACGTGGAATACCTGACCTCCACCACTGCCATGGAACTGGACGAGGTGCCCCCCTCCATGCTGATTCTCGGCGGCGGGTACGTGGCGCTGGAACAGGCCCAGCTTTTCGCCCGGCTGGGAACAAAAGTGACCATGCTGGTCCGTTCCAGGCTGGCCTCGGCCGAGGAACCCGAAGCCGCCCACGCCCTGATGGGCGTTTTCGCGGATGAGGGAATCCGGGTCGTCCGCCGGGCAACCGTGTCCTCCGTCCGCACCGATCCGGCCAGCGGGGACGTGGTCGCGACCGCTGCCGTGTCCGGAGGTCAGGAGGAATTCCGGGCCGCCCGGGTGCTCATCGCGACTGGGCGGCGCCCGGTCACCCAGGCACTGAACCTGGACGCCGTCGGTGTCCGGACCGGGGACCGCGGCGAGATTATGGTTCAGGCCACGCTTAGCAGCACCAACCCCAGGATCTGGGCCGCCGGGGACGTGACCGGCCACCGTGAGTTCGTATACGTCGCCGCCGCGCACGGAACCCTGATGGTGGAGAACGCGTTCAACCATGCCGGCCGTGACATGGACTACCGGCATCTGCCCCGGGTCACCTTCACCAGCCCGGCCCTGGCCGCGGTGGGCATGACCGACCGGGAAGCGAACGAAGCAGGTATCCGGTGTGAATGCCGGGTCCTGCCCCTGGAGTACGTTCCCCGGGCCCTCGTGAACAGGGACACCCGCGGCTTTATCAAAATCGTTGCCGACACCGCCACCGGGCGCATCGTCGGGATCACCGCCGTCGCAAAGGACGCCGGGGACCTGGCCGCCGCCGGGGTCTACATCCTGGAGACCGGGATGACCGTGGACCAGGTCGCTAACCTGCGGAGCCCGTACCTGACCATGGCCGAAGGCATCAAGATCGCGGCCCAGTCATACACCACGGATGTCTCCAAGCTCTCCTGCTGCGCCTCCTGACCACTATCCCTATCATCACGGAACGAACACCCGCCATGACCGATGATTTCATCAAACTCACCGACCGCCTGGCCTCACCGGCCACCGACATCGCACCCGCACTCTGGCTGCCACTGCTGCACCTGCTGGCACAGGGTGATCCCGTGGAGATCGAGCGCCTGGCCGCCGTCACCGGGCACACCGTGCCGGAGATCCACGCCGCGCTGGCCGCAGTGCCGGACACCGAGTACGACGGGGACGGACGCATCATCGGACAGGGCCTGACCCAGCGCCCCACCCCGCACCGCCTGGAACTCGCCGGCGACCAGCTTTACACCTGGTGCGCCCTGGACACGCTGATCTTCCCGGCCCTGCTCGGCACAACCGCACGGATCGAATCAAGCTGCCACGCCACCGGAGTCCCGATACGCCTCAGCGTCGGCGCGTCCGGCGTGACCGACGTCGAGCCGAACACGGCCGTGGTCTCCCTGATCAACCCCGAGGACATGAGCTCGATCCGGTCAGCGTTCTGCAACCAGGTCCACTTCTTCGCCTCCGACGAGGCCGCACAACCCTGGCTCGCCGCCCACCCGGACGGCTCCGTCGTTCCCGTCGCCGAAGCCCACCGGATCGGCACGGCCATGGCCGGGTCCCTGCTCGATGAAATCCTGCCCGCACAGCCTGCCGCGCCCGAAAAGGGCGCACACGGATGCGCCTGCTGAGGACCCGACCGGCCTCTGCCCCGGACTGGACACCTCAGGTGCCCGGATGTCGGCACGGAGATGCCCCCGGCCCGAAACCACCAGAGCTTGAGGAACAGCACCCGACCCGGGCCGGCACAACAGATGACGGCCGGATCCACGGCCCCACAGCGAACAGGTCTCTGCGCAATTGCTGGCGTGCTGCCGCGAGGACAGGCAGTGCAGACGACTTCGAAAAATGACGCTGAGGCGGCGTTAGGGCACTCGTCGATGTGGAGCAGTTCTATCCTCACAAATTCATTGCCCACCGGCTTAGGGCCGGGCGGGGAGCCAGCGACAGTCGTATACTTTTTAATCGAAGACATGTTCACATGTGGACAGGCCTGTGAAGAACATAGGTTCGATAATCCCCAGGAGATAGTGGACCGATGAGTGCTGTCGTTGTCGCCGCTCTCGACGTGTTCGTGTCGGACCTGTCGGGGCCCCTGTACTGTGCCGTTGCTGTGCCGGCTGGCTTTCCGAGCCCTGCTCAGGGACTATTTTCAAGGCAGAATCGACCTGAACAAACACCTCATCAATCACCAGCACGTTCCTGGTCAGGGTCTCCGGGCGCTCGATGGACGGCGCCGGCATATACGACGGCGACGAGCTGGTCGTGGACAGATCACTCACACCTGCCGCTATGTGGCTGTCCCGATATTGAGGTAGGCGACACGCTCAAAGTGTTACCTTCTTGGACTTTTCTAAAGTGGCCCTGTAGGTTTCAGGTAGAAAACTATAGGAGGTTGCTTTGAAAAACGAGGTCGACGTTGAATGGTCGTTTCGTCGCTTTAGTGCCCACGGAAAAAGCCTTCCTGAGATTATCTTGACCACTCTCACGGACTGCCACAATGAGCATGCTGATGGGCAGGCTTTGGTCCGGTCGAAGCATAAGCGGTCCTACGGTCAGGTGAGCTACACCGTGCAGGAGAGGCTCGAAGAGGCGTTGGCAGGACTTGAGGGAGTTGAATTCAAGCGCCCAGGCCGGGGCAAGCCCAAGGTTCTCGTAGTGAACGGCACAGCTCTCGTTCCATGGCGGTACTCCAGGTTGGCGACGGCAGAGCTGCAGCAACAGAAGTATGGAACTTCGGATGCTCGGATTGGCAATTTCTCAATGCCGTGGGGGCCGTCACAGGGCATGCTTGACCTCGGGGACGGTGCCCGCGCCTCCCTGACCCGCGAGGAAATCGAACTTGTTGACGCGCTGCAGGAGTTGGACGATTCTGAATCGCTTAAGCATCACCGGGTAGTAGTCATTGCGTATGCCAGCAACCACAATGCACTGCATCATGCGGTGTGGGCCGACGCGCAGTTGGGCGAGGACGGCACACTTATCTTGCAGAACACCCAGGAGCTGTTCCATGCGGATTCAGCGGATGCACCAGCAAAGGCGGAGCCGAAGGGCTTCGACTCCCAGCCCCGCCGTGATTTCAACTTGATGCCTAAGGAAGCATCCGGATCATGACCAAGCAGCTCACTCTGTTTTCAACCGAAGAACTTATGTCGACTCAGGCTGTCAGAGATTCCTTTGACCCGGCCAGGCTGACGCAGGCGCGACGGCTGGCGGGAATTACCAAGCAAGCGCTCGGGGACGCAGTCGGTGTCTCGGGAGCAGCAATAGGCCAATATGAGGCCGGTGTATCACCACGTCCCGAAATACTCGGCCTGCTGGCCAGGGAACTGGGACAACCCGTTGCGTTCTTCGCGATGGGCCGGCCGATTGGAAAGCTGGACGTTTCTCAAGCCCACTTTCGCAGCCTTCGTTCAACGCGCGCGTCGGAGAGGCTCAAGGCCACTTCCTTCGTCGAACAGGTGTGGGAGGTAACTTTCGCGCTTGAAAAGCGGGTTGCCTTCCCGGATGTGAATGTCCCGTTCAATGAAGCGGATAGCAGCATGTCCCCCGTAGAAGCAGCCAGAGCCCTCAGATCCTACTGGGAGATGCCAAACGGCCCGGTTCCCAATCTGGTGGAGCTCATGGAGCGAAATGGCATCGTCGTTTCACTCCTGGCCCTTCGTGGTGAGCAGGACGAAACCGCGCGTGTGGACGCGTTCTCTACGACAGCCCTCAACCGCCCGATCGTAGTTGTGACCCCGGAAAGGGCTCGTTCTGTCTACCGGCATAGGTTTACATGTGCCCACGAACTCGGCCACCTCATCCTGCATCGCGAACTCGCTGTGGGGGACCCGCGACAGGAACGCGAAGCTGACGCCTTTGCTGCCGAGTTTCTTATGCCCCGGTCTGAAATAGAGCCGGTTCTCCCCGCTACTATGAACCTTCCAAGGCTTGGCCAGATCAGCCAGAAGTGGGGCGTGTCGCCGGAAGCACTCGTATTTCGCATGCAGGAACTCAAGGGTGCCTCAGACGTTTCAGTTCGACGTGCCTACCAAAAGCTTAGGTCCGGCAATCGTCAGGAGGCTTCTGTGGCAGACTACCCGGGAGAAGTCCCGATGCTGCTGACAGAAGCCATGAAAGTTGCTGACAAATTTGGGTTTTCCATAGCAGACCTGGCAAATGAACTTAGATGGGCTCCGGAGCGTGTTCGACAAGTGCTGGGGTTCGTCGATGAGCGGCCCCGGCTTACGCTGGTTCGCTGACAGGAAACCCCTGCCCCTACACGGTTTTGTGGGCCAATGAGATTGGTCATCACTGGGTGATCAGAAAGACGTGATCAGTGCGCTACGAGACCGGCATTTGGGGAGAAGCTCGCCCCGAACAAGGGCCTGAAGGGCTCAATGTGGTGGCCACGTCTGCCGCGGCCATGGTCCATTCCGCCCGCCAGTTGGCTCATATGCAGGGCGCTGAGAAGCTGAAAGTGCGATCCGGGGAACACATAGCGGCGATCCTGCTAACGGCCCTACACTCCCTGCCAGTGGCGGTGGATGAAGATGGCGGAGTAGATCTCGTGTTCGAGCGCTCCGGCACCCAGGGGGCCTGGCCGTTCGGCGACTCGGTACGGGCAGCTGTGGAAGTCAAGTCGCTCCCTGGAAAATGGCGCAAGCATGAATACAACATGCGATTGGGCGATACCTACCAAATCGAAATCCAGAACGCCGTCGAGATTCTTAAATTGGCCTCGAAGAAGATTATGGAGGCAGCGGATGCTCTTCAGCACAAGGTCGGGTCCTCCGCCACGTCCAAGAATGTCTTCATGATCATTCATCCCATGGATGGGCTGGCGTTGGAGCTTATCAGCGGAGGTCCAGTCATCGGTCATCTGCTGCCCGCCCTGAGCGAGCGGGTAGCTCTCGACTGCCTTTGGGTCTATTGGTATCCCGGTTTGCTGTCCAAATGGTCCCAGAAGGATCGCAACTGGACGGACTACCTCTTTGCCGGCGCCAGCCCGAACGAACCTCCGCTGGAGGATGACATAGAAGTGGCTGAGGACGTCTTTCTGGAAGGCATCGGTTGGACGGGTGGATCCCCGTGGAGGATGGCTTTTAACTAGCCCTGCAGTCATCCAGCGGCATCGACCGACCGCTCACGTACTGGTTAGCTCTGAGGGGTCCGCTTCGGAGTCCACTGGCAGCAGTTGGCGCCGTTTGATCTCCCAAGGCAGGAACAGTGCACCCATCATCCTGTCGCCGCCGGGGACGCGGTTGAGAAGAAATTCTGGAGGAAAGGCTTTGACCATACGCTCCTCAAGGTCAAGTCCCCGGGTCGTCTTGGCCGCGAAGATGCGTGTGGTGTCCAGGGCCCGGAATGAATCGATGGACAGGACTGAAGATCCCTTAGTCCCGAAGATTAGGCGGTCGAACTGCTTGGTCCCGCTCCAGTGCCGCTTGATCCGCGCCCGGATGTCCCGCGCCTGGCCGATGTAGGCCTGCTTGTACCGGTTGAGCACCATGACATAGATCCCCTCCACGCCGTCGAACGCGGCCAGATCGGTGAGGGGCCGCAGATTCTTGTGCTTGGCGAGCACCCCGGCCATCGCCTCCAGGAAGTCCTTTCCAGAGAGCTGCCTGAAGAAGGCCATGTTCAGGTCGAAGTTCTCCAGTGCGGCTTCGCGATGCATCGCGCAGTATTCATCCGTGAGGCGAGCATGGTCCTCGTCTTCGAAAGCCCACGCGTCGGTCTCCCACTCGGCGTCGGTGCAATACTCCCGCGGCGGTCCGGTCGAGCTCCTCTTGTTCACCAATGCGTATTCGTCCCTGGTCAGCCGGTGGCTGTACTTACTGGCACGCAGGGTCTCCCCGAAGTGTTTACGCGGTGGCGTCCGGCGTGTCAGGGGCACGATGGCCTCGCTCCAGGGACTGGACTCGATGTCGGCTGGCCCATGTGAACCGCCGGGCATCACTTCGCCTCGAGCTTACCGAGGCGTTCGGCCATGCTGCTGCTGGCACGGTGGGCCTTGGGGCAGCGGGCCAGCCATCGTTTCAGCACGGCAATCTCCTCTGCCCTCTGGCCGAGCTTGCGGTGGACGATGGCGGCCTGCTCTGTGTACCAAGGTGCTGGCATGTCACCCTTCGCATCCCCTTCGGCGGCCTCAATGGTTTTGTAGCAAAGGGCCAGGGCTTCCTCATGCCGGCCTTCGCGTTTGAGCTGCTTGATAGGCTCCACGAGCTCCAGGTAGTGGACGCCGTCGACCATGCCGCGCTTGAACTGCTGAGCCCGTTCGCCACCGCCCTGCAGCGCTTCCCTGACCATCGAGGACTTCTCCGCGTGGGAACTGTTGATCCGTTCCCTGGACGTGAGCGCCGGCGGGTTCTGCGCTGTGAACTGCCATGCCGGCTCGCCGTCGCCCAGCCAGACGTAAGCCTTGGCCAGCAGTTTTTGATCCCGCAGGACGTGCAGCTGGTAGCGCGCTGGTTCACTGGCACTTACCGGCAACGCGAGCTCTTTGGCGGCATAAGACGGGAGGCAGCCGACCTTCTCACCATCCACGAGCACAGCCACAGCCTGCGGATCTACGGGGTTCTCCGGCTCGCGCTGAAGCTGTGCCTGGCCCTCGTAATAGCCGCGCTTACCGAGGCCTTTGCGGTTCGCGAGGGCGGTAACGGCATCCTTGGCGAAAGTGGTGGTGCCGGCAACCTCCAGACAGGCGTTGAGGTGCATGGAGATGCGAACTGTAAAGGGTGGCTGGTCTGGTTCCTGCTCGAGCGGATCCTTCTGCTCAGCCACCGAGGCTGGACTACCGCCGATTGCCTGCCGCAGCCAACTGCCGATCCCCATAGCTTCCCCCTAAATGGTCACAGCAAAGGTGCCGCGGGGCTGACTCTACCGGGGTCACCCACAGATGCCAGGGCAAGAGCACGGAACAACCTGCAAAAGTCCGCCGGCTACGACGTCGCCAGGGCACTGGCGTAGGCGGGAGCCACGACCTTTGCGACCAAGTAGTTTGGAATCGTGAACGAGATGAATGTGGCAGAACCACCCGCTTCCGAGGTCGTGACGGCGATCTACGAGTTGCCTGTTCCGATGTGGGTGTCCTGCGCAGCTCTGGGCGGGACCTACCCGTCCGGTTATGGCAGGGTTCATTTTGACGTGGTGATGCCGCAGGACCGGGCCCCCATAGGTGGTCCACCTCTGATCGATGGCGTTGAGGTCCCTGATTCCCTCGATGGGGAGTTGGTCGCGTGGACGACTGAGTATGCAGCGGATGTCCTTGAGGAGTTTCAGCCGGCCACCGCATTGCGCCGGATAGTCATTACCGCTGTTGAGGCTCCGACCGGATCATGGCAGGGTCCCGACCGGCAGCTTGGATCGATCGTCAAATTCTGGTTTGACCGGGTGCGCTCCTGGGTCGAGATCTTCACGGGACAGGATCTCAACCCCGGCCATCGTGTCTACGACGCGGAAACCGTCGGGGCAGGGCTGACTTTCATTGCCCCACCACACGAAGGCGATCTCGGTCTTCAACTCACCACGCGTCGTATACGGCCGGTCACCGCTACTGAGTGGCGATGGATCCTCGCAGCTGTCCGTGACGGTAAGGAGCCGCCTCTGGAGCGTCTCCTTGTTCGTGACGCGGATGCGGCATTCGCACGCGGTTTTTACCGGCGCGCAGTCATCGACGCCGCTGCGGCGCTGGAGCTTGCTCTCGTCCGGATTATGGACGAGAGGATTGAACAGATTCCGGAGTCACAACGCAAGGGCCTCGCGGCGCGGCCGTCGCTGGGGCGTTACATCGACGTCGCGAAAGCCTCCGGGTTCGAGTTCGACGTGACTTTCGAGGATCTGAAACGCCTGAATGACGCCCGTAATGAAGCTGTCCACCGGGCTCAGGCGCCCGACTCCTTCGCGACGCTCATGCTGCTGCGGGTCGTAGGTAACTTCCTGGCATCCTCCGTCCGTATCAAGGACGAATCGGCCGGTACAGACTGAGGCGCCCAATCGTAGACCAGTTTTTACACCTTTTATTTAGGGGGGAAACGCATCTATAGGGGCGAAAACGCGCCCCCTGACGGCGGGACACAGAGCATGGTGGGACAGAGGCATGTCCTCATAATCGAGCTGATTCACAACGGCCTAGACTTTGGTGTGCACGGTGTGATCGGTGAAGAATTGCTGGTCGGCGTCCTGCCAGGAGTAGATGCTCTGGGTCCTGAGCTTTGCGTCGCACCACGTGCATGAGGCGTTCCAGATGTAGGGATTGGCGGCGTGGAGTTTCTTCCGGAGCTGCTGGGAGTAGGCGCTATAGGCCGATGACATCCAGCGCACGCCGGGCATCAGGCGATGACCCTCCTGGTAGAGGTTCATGCCGATGCCCAGCCCCACATACATTTCCCAGTCCCCGGACGTGTCGGGCTTGTCAGGGTCGATGGACTGGATGTTGTACGGCTTGGAGTACACGCTGCCGAAGCCTTGCTCTGTGATCACGAACTTGGCCGCAGCCCGGACGCGACATGCTGGACGAACATTGCCCCGTTGCCCTCCGAGTCCGTGAAGCGCTTATGGAGAAAGTTCGTGGAGGCAGCAATTGCGGCACGCTCGGCGATGATTGCCCGTACGTTCGACTCGATCACGACGAGAATTGATTCCACATAGGATTTCAGCATGACCGATACTCAGCTCGACTGGCTCCCGGAACGTCATCTCGGGGTCGCCGCCACGCTTTCGCACGCGGACGAACTGATCGGACAGGTCAGCGAGCTTCTGTTTGACTACCAGACCCAGAGCGGAGGCGTGTTCGGCCTACGCGAAATTCCCGCGGGAATGATGAGCCAGACCGTAGTGGAACGCATCGCCCCGATTCCGCGGAAAGTGCCGTTGCTGGTGGCCGACGCGTTAGTGGCGTTGCGTGCAGCACTCGAACACTCGCTCTATGCAGAGGCCGAATTCATGGACGGCGCACCTCTTGATGAAAAGGCGGCCAAGCTGGTCGAGATGCCGGCCTCGGACACTTACGAGAAATTCGGGGAATGGACGAAGAAGCGCGCCCGGAACGGTCCGCCGTCGCTCCGGGCGGGCGGTGAGCTCGCGCGGCGGATTGAAGGCCTTCAGCCCTTCCACCGGAATGTAGATCCACACCTACACCCGCTGGCCCGGCTCGTGCTCCACACCAACCATGCGAAGCACAGGACACCCGCGATCACGGCGGTTCGACTCGCTGCCATGTACAGGGAAGACCAGCTGCCTCGCTCGATACGTGACCTTCCCCCGCGGCCTGAGGAGCCACTGCGAGTCGGGACGTCATCGCGGAGACCCAATTGGGCACCAAAGTCCCCGTCACCCTGTTCCCGACAATCGGGCTCAACCGGCCAGGCACAGGCCGGTGGCCGGTGCTGATGCAGGAGCTCGAGGAAATATCGCGCTGGGTCCGGACGCAGGCGGTGCCGCGCCTCATTACGGGTAGGGAGCCGCCCGAGCCTGCCCTTCGGACACGCTACGGGATCGGCGTCGGGCATGAGGACGAGCGTCGAGCTATGTCGGCGGGGTCGACGACTTCGGCAGGGGAGCGCTACAAGCAGCGCCTCAGCGCGGCATCCATGCGGATCGACTTAGTCGACACGATAGGCCAATTGGACGGCTCTCCAAGCGCTACGCAGATCGCGGCGTGGTTGGCCGAACTGACCGACGAAGAAGTGCTCAATCGCATGTCGCGACTCCAGGTGACCTACACCTACGATCCCGACGTCGTGCTGAACAACTTCGAAGTCCTGAAGGGCTTGCGAGATGAGGCGCTGAACTTCGGCAACGACGACCAGTCTGCCCTACCCTAGGTAGGGGCGCGTCGCTGGCACCTGGCCAAAAGGCCCTTGAACCCGGCACGCCTGCGTTCAGAAGCACTTAAATTCTGCCACGGGAGTCCCATAGGATCTGTCAATCAATTACCCACCTCCTTTTCAAACAATGACTGGAGTCATTGCGAGTCTGGTGCTCTTGCTCCTTGTAAGAGGATGATCGCCAGTGAAGTCATGTCGCTCTATCCCGCCCCCTCCATGAACCCGTGAGCTCATCTGCTCACTCTATGGAATACGACGGACGGAGCACCCATGTACTTTGCAGCGGTGGACCCGGGGATCATCCCGAACGCGAGCTTTCCCTTCCTGGAATCGCTCAAACAGATCGGCGGCGGCATTCTTGTCGGCGCCTTCATCATCATTGCCATCGTGGCCATCATCGGTGCCGCGATGCTCTTGGCCGGCAAACTTAGCCAATCGTCACGTCTCGCCTCGGGCGGCGGCGTGATCCTTCTTTGGACCGGACCTGTGGCAGCCATTCTTGGCGGCATCAACGGCTACATCCTCTGGTCGCAGACCGCCTTTCCTCTTGGGTTTTAGGTCATGCCCGTTGAGTGCGACCTCAATGGATGGTGGCCGCCCGGGTGCGGACTGGTCTCACAAGCCAACGACAACGCGTTGGGTGCCGTCACGTCTCTCTTCGCAAACATCCTCCAGAATATGGCGTCCTGGCTTTGGGCCTTCATCACCGGCGCGTTCACAGTTTCTGATGTTGACGACTCGCAATGGCTCTCCATTAGAGGGCTGACCAGTTGGTGGGTGGTCGTCATGATGACGCCGCTCGTCGTCGTTATGATCCTTCAGGTTCTTTCTGGCCTTGCAAGCCAGCAGCCGAGGCGGATCGGACGGGCGATGCTCGGTGGAGCTGTAGCCATCCCGCTGGTCGGGGCGGCTGTCTATCTTGTCCGGCAACTGACACGCGCGACCGACTTGGCCTCGGCCGCGCTGCTCGAATCGATCGGGTCGGATCCTTACCTCGTGTTCATGAGGCTATTCGGCTTCGAACGCGCACCAGAAGGAACAGGGCGGGAATGGAACCTGGTCTCGCTGGCGCCAGGGACAACCGGGGGCGCTCCTGGTGCCGTCGTCGTGACGCTGATGGCGATCATTGCCGTCTGGATCCTTGCGTTCATCCTGATGTGCTCAATGATCTTCCGCTCGTTCGCGCTCGTCGTCCTGGCCGCCGTCGCGCCCGTTGCGCTCATGCTGCTGCCCTGGGACAAGACAAAATCCTGGGCACGACGATGGTGTGAAGTCGTAGTTGCTTTGGTCATAGCAAAGCCGTTGGCAGCGACGGTCTTGGCGGTAGCCGTAAAACTCTTTGCAGAGTCCAAGTCCTTCGCGGGATTGGCAGCCGGTACGGTGGGCATGGTCCTCGCTTGTGGTGCTCCACTGATGGCCCTGCGCCTGGTCAGCTTTGCAGGCGGGGAACTCGCGGCAGCAGCCCAAACGGCCGGCGGCGGCCACATCCTGTCCAGGAGCAGCAGCGTGGCGGCCCGACAGATCAGCAGGCAGGCAGGCGGCCGCCTTACTCTGGCGAACCTGGTCAGTCGCTCCGCAATGACTCGGCCAATCAGCTCAAGCCGGAACCAATTCCCTACACAGGTCTTGGCACCTGCCGTACGATCGGCAGCATCTGCGCATGGTGGTGACGGACGCCAAGTGGCCTTGAACTCTGGCTCCTTTGCTGGCGCCCCCAACGCCCAGCAATCACCGGAGTCCCGGAAATACTCGCATGTGGATCCCCATGAGCAAACCGGCCCCGACACAACATCTCCTCGGCAGGCTCCACCAGGAGAAACCGACTTGCGAGCTCAACCGAATGTGAGCGCGTCCGGCCCTGCACGAGTTCAACCTCCGAAACCCCAGCCACCCAGAATTGATCCTCCGAAGGGAGGCAACCCACATGTCTGAAGACGCGCGGGCGCTTGAGGCCGTCAAATTCCCTAGGTACGAGCGCCGCGGGTTCTTCCTCGGCCTCAAGTGGTACCAGTTGCTGATCGTATCCGGCGGAGGAGCAGTCGCTGTCGTAGCCTCCGCGAGTAGCGGCCCCGTTGGTCTGTTCACCTCCGGCCCCCTGTGGCTTGGGCTTATGCTGCTCGGACTCCTCCAGTACTCCCGCATCCCTTATCCGGTGTGGGCGAAGCAGATCGCTCTGTTCTTCTACCGGGCGGCGGCAGGACAAACGCGCTTCCTCGCACGGCCCGCAGCTCCACAACTTGCCGGGCGGCTTGCTCTCCCGGGCGGTCTTGGCAATTTGGAGATCAGAACAACGGCCAGCGGGGAATGCTTCATCGTCGACCGCCACGGTAGGGAGGCAATCGCGGTGCTGCACTGCAGCACTCGATCGTTTGCGCTCTTGGACGCGGACGACAAGGCATGGGCTGTCCAAGCCTGGTCACGTGTCCAGGCCGGCATGGCCCAGCGGCCAGGCGTGGCCAGGATCGCGGTTCAGGACTACACAGTGCCCTACCCATCGTCGGCCCTCTGGGAGTTTTACAGAGGCAACGCCATGCCGGCACGCACTGGTGAGAAGGCCACGTGGGGACAACGCGCGTATGAGGACTTGCTCGGCGCTGCCGGATCGACCATGAGCCATGAGCTCCTTGTGTCAGTCGTCCTGGACACAAGCAAGGCTCGACGGCGGATCCGGGAGTCAGGCGGGGGACTCCTAGGCCTCGAACGCGTCCTACGGCTGGAAGTCGAGGCCATGCAAACGTCTCTCGGTACCCACAGCGTGAAGGTAGAGGAATGGGTCGGGGAACCCGGACTGTTTGGCATCATTCGTGGCGAATTCGATCCCGCTGCTTCACTCTCCGCCAGAGCGCCAGTGGCGGCAGCCCCGCCGTCGGACGAGCCAGCCAGCGGGGCGAAGGAAACCTACGACCGCCATGGCGCGATGGCTGTTGAGGAACACTGGACGTACCTGCGCACGGACACGGGGTTCCACCAGACTTTCTGGATCGCCGAGTGGCCCAGGCAGAAGGTCTTCCCGGGTTTCCTCCATCCCCTGATTTACGTCGGCGAGTTTCGCCACACCTTTACCGAGGTCATCCGGGCGGTTCCCACCGCCGAAGCCCTGCGGGACATCCGCTCCGCGCAGGAGGCCCATGAGACCCGCCGCCGCATCAACGCCCGCTTCGATAGGCCCCTCACCCGTGAGCAAAAAGCCGAGGAAGAGGAGGTGATCCAGAGGGAGGAGGAGATCGTTGCTGGTCATGGTGACGTGCGCCCGGCGGCTTACATGACCGTCACGGCGACCTCCCTCGAGGACCTGGCGCGGTATCGCCAGGAACTTGAATCCGCAGCAGCCGGAGCATTCGTAGAACTGCGGCTTCTCTACGGACAGCAATGGGCCGCTTTTGTCGCAGGAGCGCTGCCGCTCGGAAGGGGATTGCGTTGAAGCAGACAACGAAAAGCCTTGAGTACCTCCCGTCGGGGAAAAAGCGGCGAGAGTTGAAAGCACGACGGCGGAACGCACCAACGGGGGAATCGTCGGCGAGCGCCGCGGCCCTTGATAAACAGCTCGAACTCCAGGCGTTTCCCCTGACTGGAGACTGGGGGAGCAGGGAGAAGAACTCCCTGCGGGGTCCGCATCGGCTGCGGCCGGCACCGCACCGTGCCTCGACGATGACATTCGCCGCCGCCTATCCCTTCCTAACCGAGTCAGGGCTGGGGCACGAGGGAGCCTACATCGGCACCGACGTTTTCGGGTCCGGGGCATTCTCTTACGATCCGTGGATCCTTTACGACAAAGGGATCATCAGCGGCCCATCCATTGTTGTGATTGGTACGGTCGGCACGGGCAAATCCATGTGCGGCAAGTCGCTGGTAACGCGGTCCATCACCTTGGGGCGGAAGGCCGCCGTTGCGTCCGATCCCAAAGGTGAGTGGGTTCCTGTCGCCAAAGCTGTTGGCGGGAAGGTGATTTCTGTCGGCCCCGGCCGTCCGGCGAGGGTAAATCCGCTTGACGCCGGGCCTCGCCCGAGCGCCCTCACCGAGGCCCAGTGGCAGGCTATCGTGAGGCAGCGGCGCCGGTACTTGCTGGTGGCCTTGGTCTCCCTCATGCGGCAGGGCACGCCGCTCCGGCCTGTGGAGCACACTGCGTTGGACATCGCTCTCATGGAAACAATGGCTGAGAACTCAAACCCAACGTTGCCCATGGTGCTGGACCACCTGCTAAAGCCATCGAAGGAGATGACGGCCTTGGTTGGTGTTGAGGGAGGAACCGCCGTAAGCCACTCGTTGAGGCGCACTGTATCTGGCGATCTCGAAGGTATGTTCGATGCGCCGTCCACCGTGGCCTTCGACGCGGACGCACCCATGATGGTGATGGACACCTCGGCCCTGATCGGAGCGTCGGAGCAGGCCCTATCACTCGCGGCGGCCTGTGGAGCCACCTGGTTGGAAGCTGCCATTACAAATCCCGACGGCGGCAAGCGGCTTGTCGTGTACGACGAGGGCTGGCGGATGCTCGCCGATCCGTACATGTTGGCGAAGATGAGTGAGCAGTGGCGACTCGCCAGAACGTATGGAATCGCAAACCTGCTCATCATGCACAAGGTGGCAGACCTCAACGAGATCGGTGACAGCACCAGCGGCCACCGGCAGAAAGCGCTTGGGCTACTCACCGAGGCTGACACCAGGATCATCTATCGGCAAAAGCACGACGCTATGCGGCTGACAAAGGAAGCCCTCGGCCTGACCGAAGCGGAGTGTGAGCACGTAGAGAACCTGCCGAAAGGCGTCGGGCTATGGAAGGTGGGAAACCGCTCCTTCATTGTGGCGAACCGGGTGACGACTGACGAACTGGCGGTCTTCGGAACAGACGGCAGGATGGTGTGAGACGGCCTGTGAGCTCGCGGGCTGCCAGCGAAAACCCTTTGGTCACGGCTGGCCTTGTCGGCGCGGCATCTTACGTATGCCTCTGCGCGATAGTGCAGGCGGCCGCGCAGCTGGCCGGAGCCTGGCAGTGCGGCACTATGCCGCCGTCGAGATTCAACCCTGCGGCCGCCGTCGGACTCTTCACCAACAAGGTGGACTGGATGGTAGTTCAGAAGGAGGGTTGTTCACTCGGTACGGGCAGCGTGTGGTGGATTCTGGCCCCGGCCCTGCTTGCGGTCGGTGCGCTCGCCGTCGGGGCTATGGTCCTGTGGCGGCGATGGAAGCAGTCGGGCGGCTGGCTTCGCCAAGACATCCTCAACCGGGAGGGCGTTGCCCGCCGTGCCGAGATTCTCCACGATTTCGGCGCGAGGGCTGTGCGCAAGAGAGGGAAGTTCACTCGCCCGGGGCTGGTAGACCCGTCGGTGCAGGACGTGTCCTGGACGCTTGGCCGCTCCCATGGCGTCACTGTCCATGTCTCCACGGAAGAATCGATGGTGATTCAGGGTGCGCCCAGATCCGGCAAGGGTTTGTACGTGGTTATCAACGCCATACTTGATGCGCCCGGCGCAGTCGTCACTACCTCGACGCGCGCCGACAACCTGGTGGTGACGATGAAGGCCCGGGGGTCCGGAGGTCGGCCGGTGACAGTCTTCGATCCCCAGGGGATGTCGGGGATTCCATCGTCACTGCGTTGGTCGCCCGTGCGCGGGTGCGAGGACCCAGACATTGCTACCCGCCGGGCCTTGGTCATTACAGCGGACACCGAGATGAAGGGCGAGAACGCGGCGTGGCAGAAGCGCTCGCTGATAGTGCTTCAGTGCCTGCTGCATGCTGCGTCGCTGTGCGGCGAGGGTGTAACGGCGTTTCGGCGCTGGTCCTCCAGCCCCGTACTCGCTCGGGAAGCACTCGAGGTGTTGGGCCGGTCGGGGGCAGCGCTCGGATGGCAGGCCGACTTGATGGGAATCCTGGAGGACGACCCACGGAACACGTCCAATTCGTGGATCGGTGTTTCGGCGGCGGTGGCGCCGCTGTCATCCCCGAAGGTGCTGTCCACGCTAAATCCACAGGACGAGTCGGAGGAGTTTGATCCAAAAGCGTTCATCCGAGACCGGGGAACGCTATATTTGATTGGCACGCGGGCGGGAGCGGCCGCTGCGGGACCATACCTGTCCGCACTGATCGACGACATCGACAACGCAGCGAGGGAGATGGCCTTCGTATCGCCAGGCGGCCGGTTGGAGCCGCCTCTTTCCTTGATCCTTGACGAGATCGCCAACCTTGCGACGTGGCCCGGACTGCCCGTGGCGCTCTCCGATGGCGGAGGCATCGGCATTTCAACTCTGGTGGTCCTGCAGTCCTTATCCCAAGCCCGTTCAGGTTGGTCAATAGATGAGGCGTCGACCATCTGGGACTCGGCCATCATCAAGGTGATCTTTGGCGGCGGATCCGACGAACGGGATCTCCGTTCGCTTGCCGGGCTCCTGGGGGAGCGGAGCATCACCCGCACTACCAGGTCCTGGTCGTCCCAAGGCCGGCAAGACGGTGAGCAGATACGTGAAAGCCCGGTCATTGCCCTGGACGAAATTCGACGCCTGCCTGCCGGCACCGCGCTCATGCTCGGGCGGCGCACCCGGCCCATCCTGTTGGACCTTCTTGAGTGGCACAAGCGCAAGGACGCCGGGGAGCTGCGCCGCCTGAAGGCCGAGATGGAAAATATCTTGGCCGACGGGCACAGGCAACGCCAGCAGAAGGCCGAAGGGACGCCGGATGCGCAGCCGTGATGACACCGACGATTTCGATGTCCCGTCCTCGGGTTCCTTTGGGGATGATGAGCTGACCGCCCAGCTGTTCAGGTCTGCTTTTGCTCCGCCTACTCGCTCCAAGAATGTCACCCGCCGCTGGAGGGAGATGACTCCGGAGCAGTCGCAGGAAGTCTGGGGGTCGCTCTTCTCTTGGGTGAGATGGCTGGTGGCCACCTATCAACTCACGACGTCGGTCGTTCCGGATTGCTGGTGGCGTCACCCCGAGATGGTGGCCGAGCTTTATGCGCTTCAACGTGCGGAGCTCGCCTCCTACACAACGGACGATCCGGGGTTCGGTCCGCTGGCTTTCCACGAAAGGCTCCCACACGCCGTCGAACGCCTGAGGGTGCACAGCCGGACTGCGGGATGTGTTGGGCTGCAGGTGCACAAGGAGCCAGCACCCCGCATCCTGGCCACCGACGACCCCGCGTTCCTTGATTGGCGCAAGTCTGCTCACCAGCTGGTTGCTGAATTCTGAGTCATGTCGCTTGTGTCGGTCACAGCCATGAACGGATGTCTGCGCAGCACAAGCTGCGGTCCAAGAAGAATGAAGGGTGGCTGTCGTGGCCGCTACATCCGAAGTTCCATCCACCATCCCGTCCGATCAGGGTTCCGCGCTGGCCGGGCCGGGCGCTCGCCGTATGGCGCCGGAGGAACGTATTGCTGCGTTGATGGACGGGCTGCACTCAATTCTGGAGCAGGCGGTTGAGTCTCCCTCACATTGGCAGGTTTTGCTCGACGCTTCCGCCAACTTGTGGCGCTACTCCGGCGGAAATGTTGCCCTGCTGATGATGCAGATGGCGCAGCGCGGCACCGACGAGCCGACGCTCGTTGCGGGGTACAAGGAGTGGGAACGACACGGGCGCACCGTCCTTCGGGGCGAGCATGCCCTTTGGGTCATTGCACCCAGGACTGCCCGTGTCCAACAAATGCTGTTGCCCGACGGCACACGTCAGCGAATTCCTGTGGGCGATAAGCTGCCCCCCGGCGCAGTCGATGAGGGAAAGAAGACACTCATAACCGGTTGGCGCGGGCAGGCAGTCTTTGATGTTTCACAGACCCAGGGCGCTCCGTTGCTGGTGCCGAGGCCCGCCGACGGTTCTTCCATGGATGCGCCCCAACTGTGGGAGTCATTGACTGCGGTTGCCCGCGCCCATGGGTTTTCGATCCACGTCACTGACGCTCAGTACGGGCTGACAAGCGGTTTCACCGACTTTGCTGGGCGCCAGGTGCAGGTGGGTGGCTGGCTGAACGCTGAGGAACGCATCGCCGTGTTGGCGCATGAGCTCGGGCACGTTCTGCTGCATGGTCCGGACGACACCGTGGGCAAGCTCTATGGGAGCAGCGTGGACCATCGCGGACTGGCTGAAGTCGAGGCCGAGTCAGTTGCCTACACCGTATTGAAGGCGCATGGGATTGATAGGGGTCCCCAATCCGCCAGTTACTTGTCTGGGTGGGCTGACGCCGTGATTGATGCGGAGTATTCGGCCGCCGGCGAGGGCTCCTTCCGTAAGCAGCCTTCGTCGCGCGTTGACATAGCGAAGTCAGTTCTGGGCCGGGTCACGGCAGCCAGCAAGCAAGTTCTTGAGGTGACAGAGCCTCCAGGACTAGGTGGAAAGGTTCCAGCGGCTGAGGCTGCTCCGCGAGTGCAGAACCAGGAAACCTATGTGGGCTTGAAGCAGCCAGGTGGACCATCGAATGGCTTGGAGATCGCGGGCCCATAGGGGACCCACTGAGGATTGGACGGGACCGCCCCGTCTACGAAGGGAAGGACAGAAGATATGAGCACCAAGATTCCAATCAATATCGCCGGCAATCTCGTCGCCGATCCCGAGCTCACGTATGGGGAGTCCGGCGTCGCCCACGCCAAACTGCGGGTGGCTGTGAACCAGCGGATTCAAGGATCGGACGGATCCTGGCAGGACGGAGAACCTGTCTTCCACAATGTCTCTGCGTTCCGGGCGCTCGCAGAGAATGCCTCGAACTCCTTGAAGAAGGGCGACCCCGTTATGGTCTCGGGCGAACTCGAGTTCCGGGCCTTTGAAAAGGACGGGGAGAAGCGGGAAGCACGCCGCATTGTGGCCGAAACCATCGGTCCTGACCTGCGATGGGGCACGGCTTCCTACCATCGTTCGCCACGAGCGGCGGCTGGTCCCGAAGCTGGAATTGCTGGTCTCCAGGCGGCACCTGAAGAGGCTCACCCCGCGTACAGCATTACAACAAAGGGTCCGGTGAGCGTGCCCCCTTTAGGCGGGCCGGTGCGGAATGAGATTAGCCTCTGACTCACGGCGTCTGTGGTTCCAGAGCTAGAACAATACATAACGCGCCATGGCCTGGTCCTCGTTTGGGACCAGGCCATTACGTTATCCCTGGGCTGTAAGTTCGGTCACGCTGTAATTGCACTCGCACTTAACCATCCGAGTTCGACTAGAGCCGGCTGCTGCCCTTCCATTGTTCCGGCCCTACACGTTTGATGCTCGAGGAGTGCGCCCACCCCATGTGGTACTTCCCGGAGGAATCCAGCCACTCGATGAGACCGTACTTGTGCGTCCATCCCACTGCTTTGCCGTAGATACCGCCGACATACACCAGCGGCCGACCGAACTTCGGGAACTCTCGGATAGGTGCAGGGTCGTCAATCGGACGGGTGGCCTCCGCATCCATTCGAGCCATCATGCGCTCGGCATCTTCAGGGGAGCCGGACTTGATCACGAGGACAAGTATAGAACATATGTATTGGGTATCTGCTTAGCTGAAGTTGACCCGCAGATGCGGAATTGGCCGATCGGAACAGTGGCCTCTTATGCTGCCGCGCGTGTCGCGAGCTCCAGCTGCTCAGCCCGAGGAATGATGGGGCGGTGGAGTCAATCTCGTGGCCGAAAGCGTGGCAGCCTGAGGCCCGTGACGCCCTGCTTCGATTCATCGACGGCGACGACCGGGTCGAGATCATCGTGGGGGATCCCAGCACGTCAATTGACGGGACTGTCATGGCGGGCTTTGTCTACCTCGATGGCGCCAAACTGATGATCGTTTACGATCACACG
The DNA here is from genome assembly GCF_002929755.1 of Arthrobacter sp. 4R501. Lineage (NCBI taxonomy): Bacteria > Bacillati > Actinomycetota > Actinomycetes > Micrococcales > Micrococcaceae > Arthrobacter > Arthrobacter sp. 4R501. The sequence continues at coordinate 185,007 of NZ_PJIW01000009.1, forward strand.
GGTCGTACAGACGTTCATCCCTGGCTCCTTCTGGCGGGGCCGGTACTCGAAGTCGTCGATCTGTCAGGCCGTCGGCGCAGGTCGATCTATCGCCATCCGAACTGGACACCTCGACGACGTTCTTGACGCCCGAAAGCCGGGCCTGACGGACCGGAGGCTCGCGCTGGCAAGGTGAGCCCGCGCGTCGTGGCCCCGGGCTCACCCGGCCACTCTGCTGGGCCACCTGCGCGAGGGCTCTCACCCGTGCGCTGGGCTCGGGTCGGTGTCTCGGGGGATGATGAGGGCCTTCAGGGGTGCGGGGTCGGTGTTGGTGGCCTGTTGGAGGAGCCGGTAGAACAGCAGCCCGCGGCTTCTGGGGGTGCGCCGGTTGAAGCGGAAGGTGAACTCGTCCAAGTAGTAGGCCAGCTGCTCCCGGGAGATGCCCTGGTGCAGGGTGCCGTCGATCCAGCGCTTGAGCTGGGAGGCGGCCATGTGGACCGCTGGCATACTAACGTGCGCAGGGATGTCCGAGCCCAGTTGGGTGAGGTACTCGTGCTTGTAGCCGAGGTCGGTGAAGCGCCGCAGCTGCCTTGCCCCGTCGGTGCGGATGGTGGAGCCGGGGGCAACGACGCGTTGGCCGAACTTCACGAGGGCGAGCCTGCGGTCGGCCAGCCCCGGCTCGAGGCGGATGCGTCCGATCCTGTTGCGCTCGAGATGCTCCGCAGCCACCAGGACCGAGATCTTGTCGGAGCCAACACCGGGCATACCGCGGTGGACCCCGCCGATGAAGCTCTCGTCGACCTCGACGAGCCCGGAGAGCATCTCGCGGTCCGGGCGGACCATGGCCCGGCGGAGCTTGTGCATCCACGCCCAGGCCGTCTCGTAAGAGCCGAACCCCAGGACCCGCTGCAGGCCGAGGGCGGACACGCCGTTCTTCTGGGAGGTCACGAACCAGACCGCCGCGAACCAGGTCCGCAGCGGAGTGCGGGTGCGGTCGAAGATGGTCCCGGCCGTCACCGACGTCCGCCGCGAACACGCCCGGCACATCCACAGCCCTGCGCCTGTGCGCCAGTACTCGCGGCCGCCGCACCTCGGGCAGACGAACCCATCCGGCCACCGCAGCCTCGCCAAGTACTCCAAGCACGCCTCATCAGTACTGAACCACTCCTGAAACTGCCCGAACGTCTTCGGGTAGTCCACGCCCGCCCGGGGCAGCTGCGGCGACAATCCGGCCATACCTCAGCCTACTTCAGCTAAGCAGATACCCAATTCATATGTTCTAATAGGCTTGAGCCTGTTTGAACCGGATAGCGCCTTACTTCCGGCCTGCGACACCCCATGTGCGCAGCACGTTGTCGTTTTCGACACTCTTCGGCCTTTCAGTAACAATGGTCACTACCTTTTTGGGTGCCCGGATAATTTGTAGGATCCCAGAGGGATACGTTCAACCTCGAGTTGCTCAGCGTGGTACTTCCAGCAGTCGTACTCGATGAAGATCAACAACCGGTCGTTAAAACCTGGATGGAAACGGGTTCTTCCTCAGCAAGCAGCATCCTCATCCGCGAAGTTGCAGAGCTCTATCCAGCTCAGTCTAAGAAGCTCGACTACGTGATGTGGCGACAGGCTCCGGGCCGCAAGATCTTCCGAGATGATGAATGAGCTAGCCTCTCCAATTGGTAGCCTTACCTGTGTATTCAGAACCAAGCATGGGGAGCGTCTTGAAGGTCTTTATCAGTTGGTCGCAAAACTCACGCGAGTTTGCTGGGGCCCTAAACAGCGCGATGGAGCGTCTGTTCGACACGGTAGAAACGTTTTACAGTCCAGAGATTCCGGCTGGAGAGCAGTGGCTCAACATGATTGAGGAAGAACTGTCGAACACTGACTTCGGCATCATCTGCATAACTAAGGAAAACCAAAAGGCGCAGTGGCTTAACTACGAGGCCGGGGCGCGGTCTCGCCAGGTATCAGACCGTCGCAAGCGTCTTGGCGTCATCCTGCTCGATTTTGACGAGAAGAACGACATTGACGGCCGTTCAAAAACTTTCAGATGAAGATGGCGACCATCGCTGAGTTCAAGTCCTTGATGCAGTCCCTAAACGAACTCGGTCCGAAGGTCAAACAAGACGTTCTTAACGACCGCATCGATCGGGAGTGGCCGAAGCTTGACGAACAGCTGACCAAGCTGAAGATGAGCCCCGACAAGGCTCCCATCCCCGATCGGGGCATTCACGAGAAGGTGGATGAGTTGCTGAGCCTTGTGCGCGATTTTGATAAGGCTAATACTCCACCCGTCATTACATCTTTCGCCGTCCCCGCGGATGTACGCCTGCGGGGCCGCTCCTTTGTTTCCAAGCTGTACCTCATGACAAAGGGCCGTGACATCCGCTTCGACTTCCGTGCTATCAACGAGATTACCGACATGTTGGATATAACGGCTTCAATGAGCGAGCAAGAGAAGCGCACAATTGATAGCTACTATAAGACGTTTTTCCGCAACCGGGAAAACGGCTCATCATCGCGGACGTGGCATGGAAAGACACAATGATTACTTCAGCGGACGAAGTAGTAAAGACGCTTGCTCCAGAGGCCTTGGGTTCCCCAATTTCAGGCTGACACCGCAAGCTCCGGCGCAGTTCTATAAAGGTAGCGCGATCAAAAATGACATGGTCGGCTTCCCAATCAATATCCACACGCTCAGGAGCCATGGCCAGTCACCGGCGGGAGCTCGAAAAATGAAGGTGCAAAGGTGACGGTCTCACTTTAGGCGTGGCCGAAACCTGACGATCCAACGCTCGCCCTGGTCGCCGCGCGCACCGTCCTACGTCTCTTCAGGCAAACCAATCCCGGAGCGACTCCACTAACCTGGCTCTCTTGAAAGACAAACCTTGGTGTCTGCGAATAGCAGATGATTCAGCCGGTTGTCCCTCCGTCGGCGCCCAGGCCAGGCATTCCGCAGCACGTATGAAGTACGTTTCCGGCCAAGGCGCGCCGGGCATCACTTGAGCCGGGTCGGGGGCGATCAGCAGGACAGCGCCAGGCCAGAGCGGCTCCGGGAGCGCCTCTACCCAGCCCTGCTGAACATGGTTGAACCGGTTCCACAGGATGGTGACCCACGAACCGGTTGGTTGGACTGCGTCAACGCTGAGGAGCGTTACCTCGGTCGTGGTCCCGCTTGCCCGCTTGGCCTTTTCGAAGGATTTCCATCTTTCCGCTGCAACAATCAGCCAGGCGTTGCGGCGGTGAACCCGTTTCCACCAAAGCCCGCCTAGCAGCAGCGTAGCTGCCACCAAGATGCCGCCAACAATTACTTTCGATAAGGAGGGGAGTTGGGCCGCAGGTACAGACAACAGAAAGAGGGCGAGTCCTATCAGGACAACCGTGCTGGTGGATACCAGGCCAGCTGTCACAATTTTGGGTTTCACCGTCGGGTTTAGGACCATAATCTCGCCTCTTCCATCAGCTTAGAGCTGCCAGCCGGCACTAGTAAGGACGACTTGCTGGGAAGCGGGCAAGTTCATTGAAGTGGTCCCGGGTTCTGGCGCCATCGGGCGGGTGCCAGCGCCATCAATTGCTTCCTGAAGTCTTTCCCTTTGAAGCTGCTGTTCCCACTCGTAATCCGCTGGCGTCGGTCCAAGTGGCAGGGAAGAGTCTGAGATTCCCCACCTGTCCCTGAACAGGGCGACGTCACGGATCAGTTGACCTGACTCGCTGCAGCCAATAGAGGCAGTTAAGACGTGTCTCCACTCGAGATCGTCAGTGAGGGTGGTCATCGTGACGTTGTCGGTTCTCCTGCGAATGCGTTCGCGAACCTGATCGATCATGTCCGCCAGGTCAGGGTGAGCGGTAGCTAACTCTTCGACCAAAGGGTCTGTTGACGCCGTCGGCATCCCGTTCAAGAATCGACGTAACCGCATGCTCAGTACGGCTACGGGATCTTTAGCAGAAGCAGCGTGTTGCATGATTTCGTTCAGGACGCGGCCAGCGCCTTGAACGCTGACTGCCGAGGCCTTCTGCCACGCGGCTACGGCCGCGCCCCACGAAGGTGACCGTTCCAGCTCAAGCGACGAACCGCCGTCGTACTTTTCCAAAAACTGCTTGAGGCTTTGGGCGGCAGCTATTTGCGCCAGGTAGTCATACTCTGCGCAGAGCCGCTCAAGGCTGTCCGCCTTTGCGCGCTCCGCCTCGCTGACTTCATGAGCGGTCCGTTCAGCACCTTCCGCAGCGAGCACCTCACTGAGAATGCTTCGCCAGGAGAGTTGCAAGGTGGGATCAACGGCGGGATGTTCGGAGTCGTCACCCTCGCTGACGTAGGCAAAGTTGCCGGCCCGGCCTCGCGTCATGCTGACATAGAGGAGCTCGCGGGTGAGCCGGCCCTGGGTAACTACGGTGTGTCCAGTGTCGACCGTAATGCCCTGGGAACGGTGTGCAGTGGTTGCATAGCCCAGCTCGACACTCGACTCGAGGTAGGTTCGGGGGAGTATGACCCTCGCTCCCGTTTCCCGTCGAACTGCGAGGAGGGAGCCGTCCCGCCTACTGACGCCTTCGACGTCGAACAGAGTTCCATTCCGGACAAAGTCACCCTCGCTGTCGACGAGCCTGCGGTCGTTTCCGCGCGCGATGATGGTGTCGCCGGAGCCGGCGTATAGGCCATCGTTGAGCAGAACGCTCAATTCGGGATCCACCTCGCCCTTGGCCACGAGGTCGGCTTGGGCGCGTTCGTTGAGCATGCCGACCGTGTCATTGTCGGCTGCGATAAGGATGGATGACTTGCCCGCGAGCGTATCGGCCTGCCACGCCAAGTATGCCCTGTCGACCATGTCCAAGTAGGTGCCGTGACTGATCCGTCGATGCTTCTCGTAATCCAGGATCGCTGAGTAGTCTCCTCTCCGCAGCTTTAGGGATGATGCACCCTCCCACTTCTCACGAAATCTCCAAATGCTGCTGAGCCTGGTGGTCTTTTCTTGCCGGTCCAACCAGCCGAGGACACCGCCGGCGTCGATCGCATCCAGCTGACCTGGATCACCCACAAGGAGGATCTTCGCGTTGGCCTCGCGGGCCTGCTGGACCAGGGCGGCGAGTTGGAAGGTGGACACCATGGAAGCTTCGTCGATGATGACGAGCTGATCAGGGTGGAAGCACCATCGCTGCTGAACGGCGGCGAGCCGGGCAGCTTCCTGCGCCACTGTGATGCTTCGGCGGTCGTCGAGATGAACCGTCTTCAGGCGGGTCTGGAGGTCGAAGAAGCGCCCAGCTCTTGCATTAGCCCCTGGGCCAACGGACTCGTGCAGCCACTTGGTGACATTCTCTGTGGCCATGGAGAGTCCGCGGCCCAGGACGTCCGCGCTTGCGGCCGCCGGGGCAAGGCCTATCACGCTTCCGGCACCGTACTTGGCTTCCCAGACCGCCTTGACCGAGCTCAGGGTTGTCGTCTTTCCCGCGCCTGCTGGGCCAACGATCGCGTCGAGGCGGTTGCCGCTGAGGAGGACGTTGGCGACGGAGGCGCGCTGATCGGAGTGCAGCTCCGGGTTCCCGGGCCGTCGGACCCTGTCGAGTGAATCCATGATGACGTCCGCCCGCACGGCTGGTCCGCCGTCGTCGTTTCTTGCCGCCATGATGGCCTCCTCGCAGGCGAGCGTCGACGTGTCCGTGTAGAGGCGCGATCCGTGGAAGTCGAAGACGCTGCTTCGCCCGATGCGGAGGTCAGCCGCGGCGTCTGGGTGGGCGGTGTAGCGGTGCTCGTTCAGTGGCACGGACTGGTGTTCGGCGGCCTTTGCCACGGCGTCCATGAGTGCATTCCGGTCGTCAGCGGAGCGGCAACGGATCTGTGCGCAGACCCTTTCGGCTTCGGCGAGGAGGTTCCAGCGGTTCCAAGTTGAGCGCTTGCTGGCGACACGTTCACGGGCAAGGGTGGCGACACTGTCGATCCAATCGGCGGTGAAGTCAGTCAGCGCAAAGGGGGAGTCCCAGGAGCGGTTGATGGCGGCGGCGAGGACGTCGGCTGGTTGGAAACCCTTGGCGGCCGCTCGCTCCCGCCATTGGCCCGAGAGTTGATGCAGAGGTGTTGGGAGTTCGGCCTTTGGGATGCGGGTGGCCAGCGTGGCCTGCTGACGAAGCTTGATGATGGTTGCTGCGGTGGGAGGACGACCGTGTTCGTTGACCCATTGCGCCACAAGGCGGTCTGTTTCCAGATTGATGAGGCGTGACCGGTTCGAGAATTCGCGGATGAGTGCATCGTCGATGCCGGTGAGCTGCTGGCTGGGATTCTGGGTACCGGTGGCAGGGGTGCTGATATCAGTATCGCTGCCGAGGTTCCGGTGGAGGGCGTCGAACAGGAGTCCGTTGTAGTGCTCGCTGGCGGCGACGGTGGCCTTGTACAGGGTGCGGGAGTCGAGGGTGACCCAGGCCCCGTCGGTGATTCGCTGGATGCGGTTGGCGATCACCAAGTGCGTGTGGAGCTGCGGGTCCCCGGTGCGGGATTCCCAGTGGTCGAAGGCAGCGGCGATAGCGCCCATCGTGGCTAGGTGAGCTACGCCGTTCCGTCCGGCGCGCGTGTGGATGACGTTTTCTTCGAGCCATGCAAGAGTCTCTTCGACGGCGTCGTGATGGGTTCGGAGGATGCGATCCTGGGTAGTGCGAGGGCTGAGTGCCCAAAGGACGGACACCGATTTTGGCACACTGAAGGTCAGGTCAAAGCCGACGACGGCGTGCCTCACGATGGGCGGGCCGGTCTTGTTGTCGACGGCGGTGGGTTGGCTGTGGGGGCGACCTAGCGGCGCGTGTGTGGCGGGATGGATTGCCAGATCGAACACTGCTCTCGCGTCCGTCTCGGAGACTGGCTCAGCGGCGGTTCTGCTAATGCCTTGAAGTCCAATGCCAATCCATCGGCCTTCCGGCGTACCGGCCTTCGTGTAGTAGGTGGTGGCGTCCGGGGGAGAAGTGGGGAGGTCGTCCATCATCGTCGTCTTGAACAGGTAGCGCAGACCTGATTGTGCGGAAAGCCGCGCGATGGACATTGTCATAGCCGCGGGGCTCCTGCTTGGCGCTTCGATGGTTGCCATCCACGACGGCGGAAAATTTCGAGGGTTGCTTGATCGAGTGCGACGCCCTTTGCCTGGGCAAGGGCGACTAGCCAGGCAGAGATGTGCGCCAAATCCTGGACATTGGTTCGTTGTGCCCGCTTAAGGCGGGCCACCTCTGACTGGAGCAGGTTGTTGCCCACTCGTTGTTCTGAGTTCTCCGCTTCGAGTCGATCGATCTCGCAGGCTTGGGACCGAAGCTTCGACTGGAGTATCTCCCGGTGCCGCTGGAAGGATCTTGTTTTGGACTCCAGCTGTCGTCTGACTGCTTCCAGCTGGGCTTGGAGGTCATTGGCACGCGTGTCTGTCTTGCGTAGCGGGGCAGGGCGGTTACGAGTCCGACGTCGACGGTCCCGCTGCCTGTTACCACAGCGCGGTGAGCAGAAGCGCTGTGTCCTGCGGGTGGGCTTGAAGCTCTCAGTGCACTCTTCGCATTTCTTGATGGTCACGTGTATTCATCTGTGCGACGTCATCTTCCGACATGACTAGACGTGGGCAGTGCTCACGCTGACCGCCTTGGATGCCAGAGGTGTGAGCAGTTAATTCGTGACGGGCGGGCAAGCGAGCAACGACGCGTAATGCCGCTGCTCTCTACTCTGGGGCGTGCGTGCGTGCGGAAGGTTCTTGTCTCCTGGGACAAGGCGGTCCGCTGACAAGTGCAACAGGCTGTTGCACAATGGCCAGGCAAGTTGCTCAATCGACCGGCCGTCAGGTTTGAATCTGAGAATCTTCGGCGGGCGTGTCCAGGAACAGCCTTCCGGACCCTATTCTGACGTTCTTTTTGCTGGCTCCTCGCCGTCAGGTTGGGGTGTACCCAACCGGGCAGTCGGCATGGCTGATCTGTAGTCCCGGCGGGCGGCAGAGGCCGAACCGCACAGGTACGTGAACCTTCACCAAAGGGGCGCTCCGCCTGCTGTACGTTGCGAGGCAGGCATTCGCGGATGCCTCTGCGACAACATCCGCTAAATCAGTTGAAGATCTCGATTAGACATAATGCATTCGTTGTCGCGTGACACTTTTCTGTTTGCGTGTTCTCAGCCACGGTCGCGCGGGCCAGAATCTGGAGGGTGTCTGAACGCAGGGTTGGTGGGGTGCTTATCTGGGGGAACAGGCTGATGACTTACGGCTCCTACTCGACGAGCTTCCCGTTGGTTGAAACGTCCCGAATGAGTTTGGCGATCTCATCAGGCACAGGGGGTATGTCATCTCGGACGACACCGGTGGTAGGTGACCAGGCTTCTGTGAGCGTCCTAGCTAATTACGCCGACGAAAATGGGATTGGTGTAGAACCAAAGGTCCTCCCATGGATCCGCGTTGCCGGGCTGGTCAATGGCGGGTCCAGCGGGGTCGATGTTGGCGCCCAGGAAACCTGGCTGGGACCTCTTGCCATCCGTTCCGCGGAGCCGGATGTAGAACTTCTCTGAGGGAGCCTCAAGAACCTGCGTCCAGCTGATCTTGCCGTCCTTGACGGCCAAGTCCGCCACCGGCAGTTGGGTAATGACCCGGGTTTCCGGTGCCATCATGGCATCCCGGTCTTCTGCAGGACCGGAGACGGTTCCCATGATGACGTCCACGCGCGCCAGTTCTGGAACAAAGCCGGCGAAATTTGGCTTCGACGCCGGCTCGAGGGTAACGGTCAGGCTGACCGCGCGGCCGCGCTTGGCCGTAAGCTCGCCGCCCAAGGTGGCGGACATGGCGCCGTCTGTCACCGTGACGTCGATTGAGTCGATCAGGCAACCATGGTCAACCCAGACACGGCCTTCGCGCAGGCCCTCCATAACGGAGCCGTAGGTTACCTCACGGGCCCCCACGTGGGTGCGGCTGTAATACCCGGGCCAAAAGTCGTTTTCCTGCAGGTCAACAGTGCCGCTGTAGACCGGGTCCTCCTTGGATTCTGGGGATCGTTGCAACACCTGTTGGTTAGGTGGTTAGTAGTAAATCACGTAGACGCTCGGCTGGAGTA